>CAVKHB010000206.1:0-2786 GCA_963656005.1 Coriobacteriaceae bacterium | reverse complement strand
GCCCCAAGACCGCACAAATCAAGATATAGTAAATAGAGGAGAAGGATACCGATAATATTGAGCACGTTACCATGGCAACTGTTACCACAACTACAATAACAATGCTTGCTGGGCGTTGTACAGATTTGAGCAATTTAATTCCTGCGCTTGCAATGAGATAGACAACACAAACCTGAATGCCTTTGAATGCGTAGGTTACGTAGGTGAGGCTCAAAAATTTATCGAAAAAAAGCGAGACAACATAGATGATTAAAAAAGATGGGATGCAAACGGCAATTGTGGCTAGTGTGGCGCCCCAAAAGCCAGCGCATTTGTAGCCTATGTAGGTGGCGCTGTTTATGGCAACTGGACCAGGTGTAGACTCTGCAATTGCAACCATATCAAGAAAATCGTCTTGCTCGAGCCATTTTTTCTTAACTACAAATTCATTTTCCAAAAGAGCTATCATTGCATAGCCCCCACCAAAGGTGAAGGCACCAATTTTTAAAAAAGTGAGAAATAGGGTAAGTAGATTTTTTCTTGCATTGCTCATAACTGAATCCCAAACACAAAGCGCTGTATAGCCTTTGCAACCCCATCATTCATGTTAGTATCTGTGATATATTTTGCAGCCTGCTTGGCTTGTTCTACTGCATTTCCCATAGCAACTGAAATGCCTGCACGTTGCAGCATCTCAATATCGTTGTAATCATCACCAATAGCCATAATTTGGGCTGGAGAAATCTTGAAGTATCGGCTAAGGGCATCAATAGCCATACCCTTATTTACACCATAGGGCATCAGCTCAAGGAAATCGGTAGAGCGGTAGAAAGTAAGATCACCTTCAGCCATTTTTAAGTTACGCAAAATGGATTCTACTTCATCCAACTTTGCCTTATCTGGAGTCATAAATAGGAGTTTATTCGTGTCAAATTCACTTAAAAATTGTGTGAAGTCTCCTTCAATACATTCTGTCTGGTAGACTCGCAATTTCTTTGGATACACATAGTCATCTTGTTTTTGTAAATACCACTTTTGGTCGTTAAAGAGAATCAATGGCACGCCAGTTTGCTTTTGTACTTCAAGCACGCGCATTGCAATATCGTGCGGCACTCTATGCTCTTCAACAATCCTGCCATCACTATCATACAAAGAACCACCATTGTAGCAAGAAATAGGGCCAGTAATGCCAAAGTCGTCATAAAATGGCCTAACCCCATTATACATGCGCCCAGAAACCAACGTGAAGGCAACGCCCTTTTCCTGAACCGCTTTCTTAATCCAATATTTATTTGCATCGCTCAAGGACTTGTCATCTCTCACCAAAGTCCCATCAATATCGCAACAGATAACCTTAACTTGCTCCATTTATACCTCACTGGAACATTATATTCATCAAGCCTATTTGAAAAAAGAGTAAAAACGAGTATTCTACACGCATGAAATGGATGATTGCTTCAGACATACATGGCTCTGCCTACTATTGTAATCTCATGCTCAAGGCTTATGAGAAGGAAGTTGCACAGAGCCTAATTCTTTTGGGCGACTTGCTTTATCATGGCCCACGCAACGATCTTCCCCGCGATTATAACCCTAAGGCAGTTATTGAAATGCTCAATAATTTCTCTCAGCGGCCAGACTCGAGATTGCTTTGCGTGCGCGGAAATTGTGACGCAGAAGTTGACCAAATGGTGCTCAATTTCCCCATTTTGGCCTCCTACGCCGTCATGGATGCAGGCAGCAGGCTCATTTTTCTCACCCATGGCCACGTCTTAAGCGAGCAAAATCCTCCAAAACTACACCAATCAGACATCTTCATCCAAGGCCACACTCACATCCCCAGATGTGTCCTCAATACCGATATCTACTATCTTAATCCCGGTTCAGTTTCAATCCCAAAAAACAACAGTTGGCATGGCTACATGACAATGGAAACCTCAGAGAAAGAACTTAAAATTAAATGGGCCAACTTAGAAGGCTCTGAAGTAGATATTAAGCCTCTAACCTTGGCAATGTAATGAAAAAATAAGTTAGCTTTGATAACTTTTTCCGTCACTTTTTAAAGAAGTGTTGAAAGTTTTTTTGTTCACAAAAAAATATTTGCCAAACACGAATGATATGTGTATCTTACCGCTCGATTGAATGTTTTTCATTTAGGAGGGTGGTTAAAGAAAATGAAAAATTCAAAAACCTTACTAGTAAGTTTGATGATACTGCTCTTGGCGGTATCAATGGTTCTTGTGTCTTGTAATGCAGACTCAAGTTCAAGTCCAAGAAAGACAAATGATGAAGATGAAGCTCTTGTTACTGATGTTGTACAGGATGTTGCAGTGCCTGAAGACGAATCAACTGAAATTGATTATTCCAAGGCTCTTGATCCGTACGTAAATGACTTTGTTAATGAGCTTTTTGGCGAAGATGGTACTAAGGTTGAACTAGATGATGGTGGTGAGGATTATGTTATCTTCAAGTTCACTGAAGAATCTTATGAATATGACGGTGGTATTGCTAAAATTTTCAGCATGCCAATTACCTTTGAGCTTAAGAATGTCACTATTGAAAGTGGTGATTTCAAAGGAAAGGTTGTAAGTGGAACTATCAACTATGATGAAGACCCCAGTAAAATTACTGGAACATTAACTTGTGATGGTTCTGATTACACAGATGTACTCAAGTTCTTCAATGAGGGTTTTGGTGTAGATGTTCTGCCACGTTGTCTTAATGCCTTCCTTGAAAATGGCGTTAAGATAGATGATGACAAGCTCACAATTGAAGCAAAGGGTTCTGTTAAATACGATGATGACGAT
>CAVKHB010000205.1:0-2804 GCA_963656005.1 Coriobacteriaceae bacterium | reverse complement strand
GGTTTGTCCATATTTTTATTTGGCTAGGGGGTACAACCTTTGTTGCTCCAGTGATGCAAAGGTTTGGTATGTTGTTTTCTATACATAAGTTAATTGCATCTTTAACGTTGTTGTGACAGGAGGCTCCAACAATATTAAGGCTGTCTTGAAAGAGGCTACAACCTCTTAGAGCTGTTTTTCCTATGCTTCCTGTAATTCCAAGTAGAATGATGCGTCTTTTCATTTTTACCTAGCCAAAAGTGTAATCAAAATAAAGAAAATTGGGGCACTTGAAATGAGAGAGTCCATTGAATCAAGGATTCCTCCTCTTCCTGGAATGAGGTTGCCAGAGTCTTTTATATTTGCAGATCTCTTAAACGCACTTTCTAAAAGGTCTCCAATGTTGGCAGTAATGCTCATTGTAAAGCCAAGTATTATTTGACTAAAAAGGCTCAAATTTGGTAGGTGTTTTCCGCAAATGCTAAACATTAGAACGCACATTCCTATACAGCAAAGCATTCCGCCAATGAAGCCTGCAACGCTTTTCTTTGGGCTGACCTTAAAGATTCCCTTGTTGTTCTTTCCAAAAAGTCGGCCAAAGACGTAGGCAAAAATATCGTTCGAGAAAACCACAAGCATGAAGGTTATGATAGTGTAAGCTGTGGTTTCTGGAAGGGCAAGCATTCTCAGCATAAAGGTGAGAAGATAATTGGGATATATGATGAGTAGACACTTTTTTGCAGCTCTGAGGAGTGAGCCCTGAAAATTATCGGTCTCACCTAACTTAATCTCGGTGGAGAAAGTAATTAGTATGAGGAGTATGAAGGTCAAGTCCAGTGTTTCTGAAGGCCAATCCAAGACGCCTTGAAGGTATTGGAGGACTGTGAGTAGTGGGGCTAGATAGGCAATCAAGCCAACTTTGCCGCCAAAAAGCATTTTACTCATTTCAAGAGTGCCCAAGACGGCAAAGACCATTATTAGAGCGCTGAAAACTATGAAATTATAGTCCTGAAAACAAAAAATGCCCGCTACCACCGCAGGGACACCAACTATGCAAGTAAAAATGCGTTGTCTTAGATTTTTTTCCATTAGGCTTTTAGGCCTCCGAATTTTCGTACGCGTTTAGAAAGAGCCTGTAGGCACAGTTCAAGTTGTTCTTGTCCCCAGTCTGGCCATAGAGTATCGAGGGAAAGAAATTCTGCATAGGCGCTATCCCAAAGCATGAAATTGCTAAGGCGCATTTCTCCTGCGCTTCTGGCAATAAGATCTGGGGCAGGGACGTTTGGAACGTCTAGGTTGTTTTGTATATCTTCTATTGTAATGGGATCCCCCGGATGGTTTTTGATGTATCGGTTGCACGCTCTGGCTATCTCGTCCTGTCCTCCGTAATTGACTGCTAGGATTACAGTTATGCCATCATTTGTGCTGGTATTTTCTATTGTTGACTTGATGCCTTCTTGGGCTTCTAGTGGTAGAGCCTCAAGGTTTCCTCTAAAGAGGAGTCTTATGTTGTTTTCTTTGTAAAAACTAATTTCACCTGGGAGTTTTTTTGCCAGGATATTCATTAAGTAATTGACCTCTTGTTCTGGGCGTTTCCAGTTCTCTGTTGAGAATACATAGAGGGTAAGATAATCAATGTTAAGGTTCTTAGCTGCTAGGATGACTCTTTTACAAGCTTTCATGCCTTCAAGATGTCCAGCAACCCGTGGTAGATGCCGCTGGGTTGCCCAGCGGCCGTTACCATCCATTATCAGGCCAAGATGCATTAGACCTCCATGATTTCCTTTTCTTTGGAAGTTGCAAGATCGTTAATCTGTGCAATGTGGGAGTCTGTCATCTTTTGAAGTTTGGTTTCGCCATCCTTCTGCTCATCTTCTGAGATTGTTCCAGCCTTTTGAAGTTTCTTAATCTCTTCCATTCCATCACGTCTGATGTTACGAACTGCAACTCTTGCATTTTCTGCTAGGCTTTTTGCCTGTTTTGCAAGTTCTTTTCTTCTATCCTGTGTGAGAGGAGGGAAGTTGATTCTAAGAAGCTTTCCATCATTTGATGGATTAAGTCCAAGGTCACTCTTCTGAATTGCCTTCTCAATTACACTGAGAAGAGATTTGTCCCATGGCTGAATTACAACCAATCTTGCTTCTGGAACCGATACTGATGCTACTTGATTCAGAGGGGTTTCTTGTCCGTAATAATCAACTCTAACCTTGTCAAAGATTGCGGCAGAAGCTCTGCCGGTTCTCAGTGCAAGGTAGTCTGAGTTAAGAGCCGCAATGCTCTTGTTCATCTTTTCTTCACAATTGGAAAGTACCTGCTGCATTTTGAACTCCTGTGAGGTTTTTGCAATGCAAAAATCTCCTATAAGAAAATAAAGGCCGCCCCAAATGAGGGAACGGCCTTTGGTTTTTTTAATTAAGCACCTGCGAGGAAACGCTCGTAAGCAACAATTTGAACATCTGAACCATGTTCTTTGTTGAACTTAGCAAAGAGCTGCTTTACTGAAAGTCCATCATCATTGCTAATCTGGAAAACCTGATCCATCAAGCAGATTTCAGCATAGTGTTTTGCAAGCTTACCTCTGACGATTCCCTGAAGAACCTTCTCTGGCTTGTCCATCTTAGAAACCTGAGCTTGGAAGATGTCCAACTGCTCGTCTTCGTACTCTTTTGGAACACAGGTGTCGTCAAGATACATAGGAGCTGCTGCACAAACATGCATTGCTGTGTTGAATGCAAGGGTCTTGAAGTCTTCGTTTGCGAAGATTGCACTGTCAGATGCCTTGAACTGTACCAAAACGCCAATGTTACCATCTGCGTGGCTGTAAC
>CAVKHB010000204.1:1984-2818 GCA_963656005.1 Coriobacteriaceae bacterium | reverse complement strand
ATATCACGCTTTAAAATAGCACGCTCCAAAGGATCCTCAATATGCATATCATCCATAATTGAATCTGGTGACCACAAAAGAATTACATTACCCATATCAAAAATAAGATTGCGTATCATTAGAACTCTCCTGCAAACTATATTAAATATAACTTTAGCTTTTGAAAAGGTGTTCACTTTGTCTGTTTACTTTTGCCTTTTTGTGCCAAAATACAGCCATGAAAATTCTAGTAATCAATCCAGGTTCAACCTCGACAAAAATAAGCGTTTTTGAAGGACGCAAAGAAATCTTCACCCAATCCGTCTTCCATGACGCACCACTAATGCTCTCCTTTAAGACAACAAATGACCAGCTTTTCTACAGAAAACAAGTCACTCTTGACATACTCAAAGAGCACAATATCTCTATACATGATATAGATATATTTATTGGCCGCGGGGGATCTGCACACACCCAAACCGGAGGCCTCACAATAATAGACAGCAATCTTTATACCGATACTAAAAACGAAGTTGCCAAGACAGACCATGCAGCTAAACTTGGTGTAATGATTGCTTATCAATTTTCACAAGAATACAACAAAAAAGCCTTTACCATTAACCCGACCAATACCGATGAACTTCAGGATGTAGCAAGAATTACAGGCATTAAAGGATTATATCGCAGGGCTCAATCACATGCGCTTAACCAAAAGGCAATAGCCCAAATTCACGCCCAGAAATTGGGCAAAAAAGCAGAAGAATGCAACTTTATTGTAGCGCATATAGACGGAGGAATAACCATTGGAGCCCATAAAGAAGGAAAAATGATTGACTGCACAGAAGGCGCCGGAGG
>CAVKHB010000204.1:0-1974 GCA_963656005.1 Coriobacteriaceae bacterium | reverse complement strand
CTTTACTCCAACTAGAATAGGTTCTATTCCTGTACTGGAAGTGGTCAGATACCTTGAAAATGGCCATAAAACGGACGAAATTAGGGCTCTTTGTTCTCATAGTGGCGGATTTATTTCCTACTTCGGAACATCAGATGCAAAAAAGATATATGAGAAAATTCAAGAGCAAGACACCGAGGCAAAACTCATTTGGCAGGCAATGTTATACCAAATTTCTAAAAGTATTGGAGAAATGGCTGCAGTTCTAAAAGGCAAGGTTGACAACATAATTCTTACAGGCGGCTTAGTTCGTTATAATGAAATTGTTGATTATATTGCTGAACATTGCTCTTTCATAGCTCCTATTGTTTCATACCCTGGAGAAGTAGAACAAATAGCCATGGCTTGGGCTGTTTGTGATTACCTAGAAGGTAAAACCCAACCAAAAACCTACGTCCCTCATGACGTATTTGAAGGTTTTCCTTGGGACACAACTGTCTACTAAAAAAAGAGCCATGCAACACGGCACGGCTCATAACTCACCAACATAATTAGGAAAAAATGCAAAACCCCTAAAAATTAAAGGTCTTCATTGGTATTTAATAAACTTCTAAGGAACTCGTCCTCATCTTGGAACTCATGATCCTCGTTATCATCATCGTATTGGACATTCTTTTTTTCAGCATGTGAGTTATTAAGTTTAGGCTCCTCTACCTCATGAGCTTCATAATATTGGTTATCATCCTCATATTTGTTAGCCCTAATAGATTTAACAATGTACTTAATCAAATCAACAATAAGCCAAATGACACCAATTAACATTGAAAAAAGACCAACGGAGAACAAAATGTTGTTCTTTACAAAATCCCATACCTTATTGCCATAGTAAACTACTTTGCCAGTAAAGTTGGATGGAACCTCTTCAACAGGCTTATTAGCAGAACTTACAGCAACTGGAACTTCAACACTTGCCATAGGCTCCTTGTTATCAGAAGTTGTCATAGCAGTAGAATCACTAACTGTCTCAGTAGTACCATCTTGCTTTACTTCATCACTAGCACCAGCAGAACCCAAAGTTTCAGAACTTTCAGCATAAACGTCTTCACCAACTTGCTCTACAATATCATCAGTAGCTTCAACAGTTGAACCTTCACTGGAAGCCTCAGCAACCAATGCTTCGTCACTTGTCTGTTCAGCTTCAGTTTGTGTCTCAACAGAAACATCCTCAGTGGTCACAACCTCAGCAGTTTCATCTCCAGAAACTCCAGAAGACTCAGACATCTCTGTAGTTGATTCCATACTAGAGGTAGACTCGGCAGAAGCATCATCAATTACAACTTCTTCACTAGAAGCTCCACCCAAAGCCTCATCAGTAGAAACTTCACTAGCAGCCTCACTAGTAGCAGCTTCACTTGAATTACTATCTTGGCTTTCTGCAATTGGTTCTGGAGTAAAATCAGTACCATCAAAAGCATTAGCAGAATCAACCGGTTCAAGAGACTCAGTTACATGTGCTTCAGTTTCTTCATATTCAACAGGAGAAACAGCTGTTGTTTTTGGAGTCTTACAAGAGACCACAACACAAAGAATTACACAAAGTAAAACAATAAAAAACTTCTTCAAAAGACACCTCCAGGAAAAAGCATCAAACAAGAAAACAACAGAAACCAACAAAAGTAACGTGTTTCATCCGTTTAACACCTGCGCCATCAAACAGCACCGCGAGCCTCTAGAAAGACCTCAAAACCTCAATGTGTTTCTTAGATTTCTCAATCTTCTCCTCAAACTCCTTCTTCTTTGACTTTTCCTTCTCTATAATCTCAGGTTTAGCACCATTTAAGAATTTCTCATTAGCAAGTTTTCTTTCAACACCCTCAAGCAGACCGCGAGCCTTAGAAATTTCATCTTCAAGCTTTGCAATCTCTTTATCAACATCAATAGCTTCTTTCACAAAAATATAAGTCTCAAAGCCTTGACCGGCAAGTGGGAAAGCCC
>CAVKHB010000203.1:0-2855 GCA_963656005.1 Coriobacteriaceae bacterium | reverse complement strand
GCACTAACAAATCCCGAGTTACTTAAAAGAGCCTTATAAGCAAGGGTTGACCACTTCCAAGGAGCAAGCAACATACCCTCAAGATAGGAGCCAATGTAGCTAGCAGGTCTAAATGAAAGGGTAATTGTACTCCAAATAGGAATGAAGATTACAATCAACAAGATTGCAAGGAAGAGGCGAACACAAATCTGGAACACCTTGTCACCAGCAGTAAGTTTAACAGCAACTGCTCCATTGTTTTTCTTAGACATTCACGCACCTCCTTAGAACAAAGAATTTTCAGTGAACTTCTTAGAAGCCCAGTTGGAAATGAATAACAAAGTCATTCCAATGATACCCTTGAAGATTCCAGCTGCCGTTGCAAGACTAAACTGACCATTGATAGTTCCACGGTAGACCCAAGTGTCAATAATATCACCAACGCTGTAAACAGCTGGGCTATACAACATGTACAACTGGTTAAAACCAGCATCCAAAATGGTACCAATCTTCATCAAAAGAACAACAACAATAACAGGTTTGATAGATGGAAGAGTGATATATTTTACTCTTTGCCAACTATTTGCACCTTCAACAGTGGCAGCCTCAAAAAGAGTTCCATCAATGCCCATAAGAGCAGCAATAAAAATAATCGCACTCCAACCCATCTCCTTCCAAGCATCGGAAAGAATAACAATGATTGGAAAGGCCGTTGGATCCGTAAGGAAATTCTTAGGAGTTCCACCAAACAGCTTGATAATATCGTTCAAAATACCTTGGCTTGGTGAAAGTAAGGAAAGCAAGATACCATACATAATAACCCAAGAAAGGAAGTGAGGAAGATAGGACAAAGTCTGAACCACCTTCCTTAAAGGAGAACAAGTACATTCGTAAATTGCAATAGCCAAAAGAATTGACAAAGGAAGACTAACAAGCAACTTTCCAAAACTGTACATAAGGGTGTTTCTAATCAAGTCCCAGAAATAGTAGGAACCAATGAAGGTCTTAAAATTTTCTAGACCAACCCACTTACCTCCAGTTATACCAGTTCTCTTTAAGGAAATAAAATCTCTAAAAGCAATTTGAGCATTCCAAATTGGTATGTACTTAAAAACAAAGTAATAAACCAAAGGAATAATTAGCATGAGATATATAAACTTGTGTCTGTTAATCTCAGCAATTAAAACTTTATTTTCAGATTTCTTAAAGGTCTTTTGTTTTTCCTTAAGATCCGCATTAACAGTGTTAAGAGCTAGCGTTGCTGCATTAATGTCACTGTCACTGTTTTGTTTTTCAGCAGCCTTAAGACTTTCAATGAGAGACTTCTTTTTTGCCTTCAAAGAATCAATCTCAAGACTTAATGCATAATTCTTTCCACTTCTCATTTAGTTCTTGCCGTCTACAGGCTATAGACAGTTTCTCCTTTTTAAAAATTTTGCTAAACCTCTCTAGTCTTGAGAACAGTCTATACCGAACCAAATTTAACTTATATTACCTGTTTTTGCACTTTTCCGACTTTTTTACAGGATTAAATCCCTTATCTCTTCTTAACCTTAACCGGACTATAGCCCTTTATCTTCTTAAAAACCCTACAGAAATAGGCCTGATCCTGAAAACCTGTTTCGTTTGAGACCTCATTAATAGACATTCCAGTATTCCTAAGCAAATTTTCTGCAAGCCAAATTCTATACCTATTAAGATAATCCCAAGGCGAAAGACCAAGTTCTTTCTTAAAAATTCGGGTTAAATAATCTTCAGAAGTGTGAACCTCATCCGCCACCTGCCACCTACTTATAGGAAGTGTGGAATGCTGACATAAGTAAAGTTGAGCCTTCTTTACAAGTTGACCCGTCAGAGGAGCAAGCAATTCAGAGCCACCAAGAATAGCACGAACTCGCATGGCAAATTCATCGCTTTCGAGAATGCAAGAATTTACAAATAAGATATTAGGAATGGTGCTTATCTCTTGTATAAATTGAGCATTAATGTAATCAGCGCAAATAATTATAGGTGTCAGATATTTATTTCTTATACCATGTAAACCAGACACAAGTTTTTGCTGAGCCTGGGGGTTTGCCTCATACTGCTCAACCGTAATAATTGCAAGTCTGGGGTTGTACTTGCGGAACATAGAAAGCACATTGGAAAATTCACAGCTTATAATCTCAGGACTCTGTAGCCACCTGTGTAGGGTCTCTGAAAGTGGCCCCAACTGAAGAATCACCTTGCCCTTTGTCTCCACGTAGGAGCGCATAGAATCCTCAAAAGTCTTAAACTTAGAGCACTCACGACAAATAAATGGCAATTTTCTATAAACATCATTGGAAATTAAACTTAAAAGCCCCGTCAGGGCATTATAACCCTTAAAACCACTATCCCAATAAATTGCACTTGTCCCAACAGGTAAGCGCTTCTTTACAGCCAAAGTTTCACCATCCAATTGAAGGAACTTCACCTGACTAAAGTCCTGATCAAAAGCAATGTTAGGCATAGCATTTATACAGGCAACAACAGCGTTTTCTCCAATTGCAGACGACACAGAACCGTCCAAAGTAGGATAAGGTAAGGTAATAGATATACCATGGCGCTGAATTAAATAGTTCCCATTATGAAGAAGAACTATTTGTTTAACATAGTCTAAAGAGGAACTTTCTTTGTACTGCCAAGCCTCTTTTTTATCAAAAATGTTAATTTTTACACCATTTCTACTCATACAGGCCATCATTTGAGAACCCAAACCAATTTCAGCAATAACAATTTCAAGAATTTTCTTAAACCGCTTTTCATCTAGTAGAACACAAGCCAAAGGACCTGCATCATTATAGCAATCAAAACCCTTTAACAATTCAGATACACTAGTGCAATTACAATTAAGT
>CAVKHB010000202.1:0-2869 GCA_963656005.1 Coriobacteriaceae bacterium | reverse complement strand
CGGAAATATGTTACATTTATGTCACAATCGAAGCAATTTTTGCAAAACGTGACATTAACTAAAGAAAAAGGCCATGAAAATACCAGGAAAAAGCCTCCCATGCAATTGAATCTATAAATATTGTGGATTAATACAAAAAGCTCTTGGCAAAAATCGGAGTAGCTTTAAACACATAAACATATCTCTTTGACACACAACAAGTTATATCCTACATGGCTATTCCCACTCAATTGTTGCTGGGGGTTTGCTGGTGATGTCGTAGACAACGCGGTTTACGTGGGGAACTTCGTTGACAATGCGATTGGAAACCTTTTCAAGAATTTCGTATGGAATTCTTGAGATGGAGGCCGTCATGAAGTCGCTGGTTTCTACGCTACGCAGTGCAACGGTGTAATCGTAGGTCCTACTATCACCCATAACGCCAACGCTTTTGATGTTCGTTAACACGGCAAAGTATTGATTTTTTGCAATATCAACACTGTTTTGGGTACTCGTTTCAAGTTCGGTTCTAAAAATCCAATCTGCTTCTCTCAAAATTGAAAGTTTCTCGTCTGTGACGTCGCCAATGATTCTAATTGCAAGGCCTGGACCAGGGAAAGGTTGCCTATTTACAAGGCTTGAAGGCAAGCCCAGTTCAACTCCAAGCTTTCTTACTTCATCTTTAAACAAAAGCCTAAGAGGCTCAATTATTCCCTTAAAGCCAACATTCTCTGGAAGACCTCCCACATTGTGGTGGCTTTTGATTACAGCAGAATTGCCCAAGCCAGATTCAATGACATCGGGATAAATAGTGCCCTGTACAAGATAGTCCACAGCCCCAAGGCCCTTGGAGGTGTCCTCAAAGACCCTTATAAATTCTTCCCCGATAATCTTTCGCTTTCTTTCTGGCTCTGTGACTCCACGGAGCTTTTCAAGAAATCGGTCTTTGGCGTCAACTCTAATAAAGTTGATTGGGTATTTTGAGAAGACCTCTTCAACCTGGTCTCCTTCATCTTTTCTTAGAAGTCCGTGGTCGACAAAAACACAGGTCAAATTCCTACCAATTGCTTGAGACAAAAGAGCTGCAGCCACGGAGCTATCTACTCCTCCAGAAAGAGCAAGAAGTGCTTTTGAAGACCCAAGTTTATCTTTCAACTGTTGAATTGAGGACTTCATGAAATTGCTCATGGACCAGGTTGGGTTTACCTTTGCAACCTCCAGCACAAAAGCCTTCAAAATCTCAAAGCCGTGTACTGTGTGATTTACTTCTGGGTGAAACTGTACTGCATAAAGCTTTAATGCAGGATTCTCAAAAGCAGCATAAGGGCAAGCAGAGGTTTTTGCAGAAGACTTAAAACCTTCTGGAAGTTTTTGAACGCTATCTCCATGGCTCATCCAAACAATGTCAACAGAAGGAATGTTTTTAAAAATCGAGGAGTCTTTATCAAAAGATGTCTCAGTTCTTCCATATTCTCTAGAAGCCACGGAGGGGGCAGGAACCACTTCTCCGCCAAGGGAGTACGCCATTATTTGAGCACCATAACAAATGCCTAAAATTGGCACACCTAGTGAAAAAATGCGGGTATCTGGCCTTGGTGAGCCATCATTGTAGACACTAGAGGGTCCTCCAGTAAAAATGATTGCCTTTGGGTTATAGGCTTTAATTTGTTCTATAGACCAATTAAAAGGATGAACTTCACAATAAACGTTCATCTCCCTAACACGCCTTGCAATAAGCTGGTTATATTGACCACCAAAGTCTAAAACAAGAACCTTGTCCATTTCTGTTTTTTCCTTGTTTATAATCTCACTCATGCTTGCTTCCTAAATTTAATGACCCCATCATCAATGGAATCAATTATTGCAAGTGATTTCAACTTGTAGCCGTCATTTCTTATTTTATCGCCACCGCCTTGGAAGCCTTTTTCAACAACAACGCCAATTCCTTCAAGGTGCGCTCCCGTTTGGTGAACAATATCTATCAAGCCTCTTAGAGCCTCACCTTTTGCAAGAAAATCATCAATTATCAACACGGTATCGGTAGGCTTTATCAATCCCGACTCAACAATAAGGGTTACATTTTTATTGTAGGTGTAGGAATGAATCTCACTACAAATCAGGCCGCCTTCAATGTTGTCGCTCTTGGCTTTCTTTGCAAAAATCATCGGGATTCCATAAACGTATGAACAGATGCTAGCTATTGCAATGCCACTGGCTTCTGCCGTGAGAAGGAGAGAAACTTTGCTAATGTCAAAATATTTTCTGAATTCTTGGGCCAATTGCGACATCAAGACGGTATCAACTTTGTGATTTAGAAAAGAACCAACCTTGATAATGTTTCCGGGAAGGACTTTGCCTTCCTTTAATATTCGTGCTTCTAATTCGTCCATACACAACTATTGTGCAAAACAACCTAGCATGTCAATTGGTTTTAACCCTCCAAGAGATTTTTACCTAGCCAGCTGTCTTTCATAGCTATATGTTAGATGTCTCTAACCCAAATATCAAGAGTTTTTCTTGCTAGCTTCTGCGGAACATGGTACCCTATTCTCGTGGCTATACCACGAAAGGGGTCCTATGAAGGGAACTAAGAAATCATTTATTATTCTTGCCGTCCTGCTTCTTGTTCTTTTTTGCTGTATGCTTGTAGCAAACTTAATCCAGACCGATTTTGGTAGCATCACGGTTACAGAGGGATGGATTGAGACCGATGTTGGTAATTTGATGTATAAACTTTATACTCCAACAACGGCTACCTCAAACAACAAAGCTCCTGGTATTTTGTTGCTTCATGGGTACCAAAACGACCATGAAACCTGTGCCGCCTACGCTATTGAACTTGCTCGTCGAGGAGCTGTTGTGCTTGCCTTAGATGAATATGGCCATGGCT
>CAVKHB010000201.1:0-2908 GCA_963656005.1 Coriobacteriaceae bacterium | reverse complement strand
GTAGGCCAAAGATTAAATTCACTGTGAAGGTAAAGCCTTTATAAAGCCCACGGGCTAGGCGGTTATTTCTAGTTTGGTCACTTGAGTTTGACCATAGCAAGTTTGACCATAGCATTAGTATAAGAGCCACAAGGCCAAGGGCTAGACCAGTTAAAACTGAAAAAAGGATGTTGCTGTTGGGTTCTACGTCTGAGGGCGTGTAGCCAGAGGTATCGGGCTGGATCAGGCCGGATTGCAAGCCGTATTGGATGACGGCCTTTTCAAGTATGGAGGGCAAGAACATCTCGTCCCAGAGGGTTGATGACCTGTCAATTTGGCCACTTTGGAGGAATTCGAGAACCCATTGAATGGGGCGGTTTTTGCTTAGTGCGCTGGAGGCTATCTGGCGGAAGGTGCGGCCTTCAATGCCGGTGGCCCAGGCTTCAAAGTCTCCATCTGTGGCGTAGTTGATGATATCGCGCAGGCGTGTGGCGCAGTTATCGGTGTAGTGGTTGTAGAGGTAGGTGCGATGTTCCTCCGTGGCGTTGACGTTGAGGAAGTTGATGATGGCCTTTTTCTGGCTTGCGTTGAGCTGTAATTCTACTAGGTGATAGGTGCGGCCCGTGGTCTCTAGATAGGCCAACTCGTACGTGGCGTAGGAGACATTGCAACAGAACCAGAGGCGTCCCATGGCAAAATTCTTGTAAAAACCGTCTTCATCGAAGGAAAAAGTGCCATAGTCGTACACGTAGGCGGGGTAACCGGGCGCCTCAACTAGGAGGGCTGAGTGGCCAAACCAAGAATAGAGCGGGCTCCCTTCGCCAATGGTGACCAGCGATATTTTACAGGAGCCCCAGAACTCTTCATTTGCGCCCTCCATGGAAGGGTTATAGTAGGCTTCAAGCATTGGAATTGAGTCAAACGCATTGACCTGGCTTGCATTTTTCACGCTGATGGCAAACGCGCTTGAAGAAAGGGCCACGGCGCAAAGCAATATGCATAGGGCCCTCTTAACTTCAATACCGATATTCTTGTTTTTTTTCATACTACAAGAATACAGCCAAGAACAAGAAACGTCTATTATATTTCCTTTCCTGCAACCTTCTTTAAGACTAAAAGCGTGCCAATCATCATTATGATTGCAATTGGTAGGGCTATGTAGGCATAGGGGACAAAGCCGGCAATTAAATATGCAACAAAGGATACTGCGGCAACGGTCATGGCATAAGGAATTTGTGTGCTTACGTGATTTATGTGGTTACATTGGGCTCCGGCACTGGACATGATGGTTGTGTCTGAAATAGGGGAGCAGTGATCTCCACAAACGGCACCTGCCATACAAGCCGATACACAAACCACTCCAATAGGTTCTGTTAGTGGGAAAACCCCAAGGGTGATGGGAATAAGAATTCCAAAAGTTCCCCAGCTGGTTCCAGTTGCAAAGGACAAGAAACAGCCAATTAAGAAGACTATGGCAGGAAGCAGGGCTTGGAAGCTTTGAGCCGAGCTTTTAACCACCGTTTCAACAAAGACTTTAGAGCCAAGGCTGTCTGTCATGGCCTTGAGAGTCCAAGCAAAGGTCAGAATTAGTATTGCAGAAACCATTGCTTTGAAACCTCTTGGAATACATTCCATCATATCTTTGAAGCTCATAGTTCTTCTGAACATGAAGTAGATTATGACAAGCATTAGAGTTACAACACTTCCCAGCATGAGGCCTATGGAGGCATCGGATTCAGAGAAGGCGGTTACGAAGTCTGTACCGCTAAAGAAGCCACCACTGTAGAGCATTCCAATAACACAGGCAATAATGAGGATGACAATTGGAATTACTAGGTCAATAACCTTGCCGTTTTCAGAGATGTCTGAGTTTCCTTCTTCGTCAGCGTGATTGGTGTCATCTGGGTTAACGATGGTCTGTAAACGGGTCATTGGGCCATAATCGAACTTCATAAGTGATAAACAGACCATCATTACAATTGTAAGAAGGGCATAGAAGTTAAAAGGTATGGCCCTAACAAAGAGGCTAAAACCACTGAAACCAGAGTCTTTAACAAAGGCGGAAACTGCTGCTGCCCAAGAAGAAACTGGGGCAATGATACAAATAGGGGCTGCTGTGGCATCAATGTAGTAACTAAGTTTTTCTCTTGAAATACCATGCTTGTCTGTGACAGGTCTCATAACAGAGCCAACTGTTAGGCAGTTGAAGTAGTCGTCAATGAAAATTAGAACTCCAAGGGCTATGGTTGCTAGTTGAGCGCCAGTTTTTGTCTTGATTTTGGTGGCTGCCCATCTTCCAAAGGCTCTGCTTCCACCTGCCTTGTTCATGATGCAAACTAGAGCACCTAGGACAACTAAGAAGACAAGTATTCCTACGTTGTAGGAGTCTGAAAGCACACTTACAACACCGTCGCTGAATACGTGAATAAGTGTTCCTTCAAATGAAAAACCGGAGTAAAGCAGTCCTCCAACCAGAATTCCAAGGAATAGGGAAGAATAAACTTCCTTTGTTACTAGAGCCAAACCAATGGCAACTACTGGTGGAAATAGGGACCAAGCTGTGTTGATAAATGGTCCACCGGCGATTGCTGCATAAATCATTATAGCAATGAAAAGGCCAGCAACGATGAAAACAGGTCTTAAATTTCTAGATTTGTTTTCCATAAAACCCTCCAAGAAAGATTCTGAAATGCAACAGTCATGATCTATCATGACACATGCACATCCCAGAGGGCTATACCGTGACAATGATAGCTCTCCGCTCATTTGAGCGACAGTCTGTAGGATATTTTCCTATCAGCCCGAGCATTGAAGCCTTAGGCAGGGCTTCAACCCCTCGGCAACTACACCTTTCATTGCTTCCATTGCCTTTGAAAAGCAAATACTTTTTGCAGTCGCGCCTCTATCATGCTTGTATTTCAATATATTT
>CAVKHB010000200.1:0-2910 GCA_963656005.1 Coriobacteriaceae bacterium | reverse complement strand
GGCATAAACTGTGAAATCCAATGCCTTTCATGATTACCTGGAACATAGTTTAAGTGTTGTAAACCAGCATACAAAAAATTAATATTATTACCATTCTGTGCGGTTAATATCTTCATTGCCGAGCTTTTAACTTTAAACCTGAAATCAACATACTTAATATCCGTAGTAAAATCATCAAAGATAATTACAGGGTCATCTTTAGAGGCTTCTTTTATACCTTCTTTTTCGTCAGTGTATCCTAAAATAAAGCTTTTTCCTGCTGTTAAAACAGGAGTTTCAAAGGACTCATTATATTGGTCTGACTCTACAATGTAGTTGGTAGGCTGTTCATAATTTAACAAGTCTCCCAGCTGACGCTGTTCCCAAGCGTCAGTAAATCCTTTAAATCTAATTTTTGGAACCATATTGTTTTCCATAAGATTCCTCCAAGTTAGTTTGCTCTAAAGAGTTCTGAGAGTGCAGAAATCTCTTCTTTTAGGCTTGGATCTTCTGAAGTAAGTTCTAAGAGGTTTTTGTAAACTTCCATGTTTAATTGAGTTATCTCATTATCAATATCTTTTATGGACGAGATTACTTCTGTAAGATTGATTTCTTCTTCTTTTTCAGAAGAGTCGACGTATCTTGGTATGTTTAAGTTGAAATCGTTCTTCTCAATTTCTTCATAAGAGGCAAGGTGTGCTTTCTTTTCAACATCCTTTCTGTCTAGATACATTTTTATAATGGCATCGATGTGCTCTGGTTTGAGGACGTTCTGTGTTTTGATTTTTTCAAAATCGTGTGAGGCATCGATAAACAGAATATCTCTATTTAAATTGTCTCTTTTCTTTTTCAAAACCATTATTATTGTTGGAATTCCTGTACTATAGAAGAGGTTTGCTGGAAGGCCTATTATTGCATAAATAGCACCTTTTTCGCATAGAATTTGCCTGATTTTTCCTTCACTTGAACCCCTAAAGAGGACTCCGTGCGGAAGGACAATTCCCATTGTTCCTGTGTTCTTGAGATGATAATAACCATGCAGGAGGAAAGCATAATCGGCCTTTGATTTTGGCGCTAAGTTTCCACCATAGTCGCTGAAGCGAGGATCGGTCTTGAAGCCTGGTGCGGCTGACCAATTATGGGAGTATGGAGGATTCATGACGACCATATCAAACACATTGTCTTCTGTGGCTGGCCAGTCTGCATCAAGGGTGTCGCCGTTTCGTAAAAGTTGATTCTCTGCACTGACCCCGTGAAGAATCATGTTCATTCTGGCAAGATTGTAAGTTGTGGACATGATTTCTTGGCCGTAGTGCTTAACAAAATCGGGATATTTGGAGAACTTGGTAGCGTCTAGAAGTAAGGATGCGGAGCCCATTGCTGGGTCATAGACAGAAAGGCCTTTAACGTTTTCTTGCCCATTGATGGCAATTCTGGTTAAGACTTCGGATACTGCTTTTGGTGTGTAGAATTCTCCGGCCTTTTTGCCTGTCTCTGCGGCGAACTGGCCAATCATGTACTCGTAGGCGTCTCCAATGGCATCTCCTTTGTAGTTGAGAAGGTTGGCTTCGTTGATTTTTAACAGAAGTTCAACAATGGTATCGCTTTGTTTTTGAGGCGTTACGCCTAAATTGGGAGAATAGAGATCAACGTTTGCGAATAAGCCTTCATAGATTTTATCGCAGGCTTCAATTTTCTTGAAAGCTTCTGCTAGCTGCTCTCTTTGAAATTTCTGCTCTTTAATATTTCTAATTATGCCAGTGTATGTATATTGAGGCTCAAGAAAACAGTGCATCTCACTTCTTACTTGATTTTCAAGCTCTTTGTCTGGGTTTGAGTTGTAGTACTTCTCGAATAATTCCAGTTTATCTTCTAAGGTGGGAATGATTTCGTCTTCATAGGTGAGGTTTTCTTTAATTATATTTAACATCTTATCTGACAGATACTTAAAGAATAGAGTAGGCAAGATATAATCTTTGTATGAATTTGCATCCATCTTTGACCTTAAAATATCGGCTCCTTCCCATAGTATAGAAGTGAGGCTTTTGGTTGAATTCATTTCCGTTGACATCTGAATTTTCTCCTTTTAAATGTTATCTGAAAGTTTTTTTAATGCTTGTGAGAGAAGTACTTGCTTTTGCTTGTATAGGCAGTTTAGCTTGCAAATACTTTTATATATTGTCCCAATCTTTTGTTGGGTACTTATGCTTGGTAGGGCTATTGATGCGTTTCCAAGAATTGATATTGATAGAGGTCTTACGATTGTGAGAACCTCTGTGGAGATGCTCTGTTTGAAAAGGGTAGAATTGTTTATGGCATAGCAAAAATACCATGGATCAACGAGTGTCTCGTCTAAGTTTATCTTAACAAAGGCATTTTTAAGGATTTTCCCTTCGTTTTTCTTGCCGACGACCGCACAAGTTTTAGTGGTTAAGTTCATGACAATGTCATTTGTTTTTGTGATGTAAAATTCGTTGGAAATAGAACTGTTGTTTGCTGTGGCATTTTCACTTGAGCTCTCTAGGTCAGATTCAAGGTCTTTTAACGAATAGAGGGTGTTTGCTGGATAAGAGCTTTCTCCTCTGGATAGGTTGACCCCTAAAGATAGTTTTGCAATGTCGTTAACTGTAACAATTCTTTTAATCATGATTAGAGGGTAATGCGTGAATTTGTATTTGTCAAGTGTAATTGTGAATTATTACAGAAAAAAATTTTGTAATGTGATAAAATTACTGGAGTGGGGAGTGGTACGCTTGGGAACAGCGGAAGGTCTCTGATATGTTCAAAGTTACAAGAGGCTATGTGCTTGCGGCAACTTTAACGAGCGAAACACAGACAGAAGAAATGAAATACCCTGTGTTTTCTTCTCAGACAAAAGATAAAGGTTTAATGGGATATTACAAAGACTATTTGTATGAAGATGCTATCACT
>CAVKHB010000199.1:0-2932 GCA_963656005.1 Coriobacteriaceae bacterium | reverse complement strand
CCTACAAAAGCACCATCCACGGATTTGTTCAGTTTTATCAGCTCATTCCAGAGGGCGAAAAGGCTCTCAAGGAAGCGTGTTCCTACATAAAGGAGCACTGGAAATGAGCTCGTTATTTGTGGTGGCCACGCCAATTGGGAATCTCGAAGACATCACCCTACGTGCAATCCGGATATTAAAAGAGACCGATGTCATTGCTTGTGAAGATACTCGGCATACTCAAATGATGTTAAATCATCTTGAAATTACTGGTAAACGCCTTATAGCCTGCCACGCTCACAATGAAGAAAATTCAAGCGCTGGCATTGTGAACCTTTTGGCTCAGGGATTGTCTGTTGCTTATGTGAGCGATGCAGGAACCCCAGGGGTAAGTGACCCAGGAAGTAGGTTGGTTAGAGCTGTTAGGGAAGCAGGCTTTGATGTTGTCCCAATTCCAGGAGCAAGTGCCTGTGTTACGCTAATTAGCGCAGCTGGGATGGCCGGAAAAACATTTACATTTGAAGGTTTTTTGAGTCCCAAAAGCGGAAGACGTAAAAACAGAGTAAAAGAACTTTTGGCTCGCAATGAAGCTTTTATTATTTATGAATCCCCTTTCAGAGTTGAGAAGTTGTTGGAAGAGCTTTGCGAATTATGTCCAGAAAGAACCATTGTTCTTGGACGTGAGTTAACAAAGGCTTTTGAACAGATTATCAGTGGAACGCCCTTACAGGTTAAAGAGAGTCTTAAGGTGGTTAAAGGAGAGTTTGCCCTTTGTGTTTTACCTCAGAGTCCTCAAGGGAAGGAAGCTTTAGATGATAACGAAGAAGAAGCTTGAGAGCCTTAAGGAAAGGACAAGGCTTAGAAAAATTTCTATCATTCTGCATCAAGCTGCCTTTGAGGTTAAAGCGGGCAAATCTGTTGATTTTGAGTATATAAACGATGTCCTATCGTTAACTCCTTATGAAAAAATTGATGGTTCTCTGCCGTCTGAGGCTATTGTTGTTAAGTTAGACGATATTAGTCAAGATCTTTTAAGGCGGCTTGGGGCAGAGCCTTCTGACTGGGATTTTAGAGAAACTACAACTGGTGCCTTAGATGCGCGTGCAAGAGTTTTGCAGGATAAAGTTCTAATTTTGGATAGAATTAGGAGTCCTTATAATGTTGGTGCAATTTTTAGAAGCGCCGATTCCTTTGGAATAAGTAAAATAATTCTTGTTGAGGGCACAGCCTCTCCTGAGCATATTAGGGCACAACGCACATCCATGGGCACGGTTTCTACTGTAGATTGGACTTTTATGAAAGAAGAAGAGGTTGTTGCTTTTTTGAAGTCTTACAATGCCGACGAGGTTCTTGCCTTAGAAGTAGGAGGAGAAGATATTACAACTTTTCCTTTTCCTAAACGGGGTGTTGGAATCCTTGGTTCAGAAGAGTTTGGTATCAGTCCCGCTGTTTTGGCCTATGCTGGGAGGAGAATTTCTATTCCTCTTGGGGGAAGCAAGGGCTCTCTAAATGTTTCTGTCGCCGCCGGCATTTTTTTGCAACACTGGTTTTCTTGTTGAGCCTTTTTTGGTGGTCAATTTTACCAAATTTGGTTTTAATACTTGTTTTAGCTCATATGTTCTCTTGTTTATTTTATGTTCTCTTATAGACTTACGAAAACTTGGCATGGGTTTTGCAATAGAGAAAGCGGCCACAAGTATTGTGGCTAAAAGAGAATAATCTTACGAGGAGATTAAAAAATGAACGTATTTAAGAGAATTCACGACATTTTTAGTTCAAATGTAAATCATGCTTTAGACAAGATGGAAAATCCTTCTAAGATGATTAGGTACAGCATTACTCAAATGGAAGAAACCCTAGCAAAAGCAAAGGAAAGTGCTTCAGAAACTCTTTGCACAATAAAGGGCAGAGAAAAGGCGTTGGAGGAGTATAAAGCAGCAGCTACTCGTTGGGAAGTTAGAGCTCAAATGGCTGTTAAGAACGGAAAAGAAGAACTTGCAAAGGAAGCAATTGCAGAAAGACAAAAGGCTGTTGCTAGAGTTAAAGAAATTGAAGAAGAATTAACAACCCTTAAGGAAATTTCTGCTAGTCAAGAAGTTCAGATTGCAAAGCTTGTTGAAAAACTTCAGGAGGTAAAGGCAAAAGAGAGAACATTAGTTGCAAGAGCAGAACATGCAAAAGAGAAGCTTGAAATGGAAAAGCAAATTAATTCTTTTGATTGTTCAGATGCGGTGAAGCGCTTTAATGAGATGGAGGAGAAAGTTGAACGTCTTGAGGCAGAGGCAGCAGTCTTTTCTCAGTCAAACAAGGTTGAGGCATCTTTTGTAAACATGGAACAGGATGCTAGCGTAGAAGCAGAGTTTAATGAGCTCAAGGCTAAGTTTGCAAATTAACCTCTATAGTTGTTTTTTGCAAAGAAGTTTTGTGCTTTCTATAAAGACCTCTAAACTGGTCATAAGAAAGATTCATGAGAACGGCAGCCTCTTTTTGGTTGCCGTTTGTTTTGTGTAAAGCCCTTTCAAGAAGGTTCTTTTCAATGGCCTCTTTTGCGCTATTAAGTTGATTTATTGGTATGTTGTTGTAGAAAGAGGCTTTTGTTTGAGGTTCTTGTGTCTCAATATCCTCAATGTTTGTTGGCCTCTTCTCTGGCTTTTTGATAGTATAAGGGTTTATAAAAGGATCTAGTTGAAGGGAAGAGATTACCTCTCCTTTGCTTCTATAAACAGCCCTTTCAATTACATTTTTAAGTTCTCTAACATTGCCGGGCCAAGGGTAGGAAAGCAATTGAGATTGGACTTCATCTGAAAAGGAAGGAGGACTAACAATCCCACATTCCATTGCCATGCGAGTTGCAAAGTAGTTTGCTAAAAGAAGAATGTCTTCTCCTCTTTCTCTTAAAGGAGGAACAAAGATTACTTCAAAGCTTAATCTGTCTAACAGGTCTTCTTTAAAC
>CAVKHB010000198.1:2380-2934 GCA_963656005.1 Coriobacteriaceae bacterium | reverse complement strand
GAAAAAGGTCATTTGACGCTTTGCATAATGGATAGAATTCATGACAATTTCGCTTGCAATAAGCTCAATTTCTTGGCTCGATAAAGAATCAAAAGCCTTCAAAGATGTTTCCTTGTCGCCTTTCCAAACGTGGTTTAAAAATTCCTTATATCCAATGCCTTGCATACTCTGCCAATAGGGATCCGCACCCATTTCAAGAAGGCTTCTAATCTCTTTGAGTATGCCTTGATCAAACATTATCTTTACTCGAAGTCCAATGCGCTCTCTAAGCTGCTCTTTGTCTCTGCAAAGCCCAATGCTTAACACCCTCATATTGTTCCTAGGGGTATTTGGGAGAGCAAAACTTGAGAGAGGTTTGCCACAGGTTTTGTAAACTTCAATAGCCCTAGAAATTCTATAACCATCATTAGGATTAATTCGATGCCCTGAAACAGGGTCTACAGAACACAAATAACTGTGGGCATTTGAAAGACCAACGTCCTTAATGTAATTTGCAACTTCATCTCTTATAGCTGGCTCACTTTTGGGAGCCTCTGATAAACCGTAAAGAAAAT
>CAVKHB010000198.1:0-2370 GCA_963656005.1 Coriobacteriaceae bacterium | reverse complement strand
ACCAGAGACAACGGGAACTTTGCCCCTATTCCAAATATCCAAACATGCTTTATCTGCAAGACGGATAAAATCGGCCACATTATAACTTTCCCAAGGCTCTAAGATATCAACAAGATGATGAGGAATTTTTTTAATTGTAGCAATATCGGCCTTTGCCGAACCAATGTCCAAGTGCTTGTAGACTTGCACGCTGTCTGCATTGACGACCTCTGCAAAGTCAGAAAAGCAGTCGCACAACAACTGCGTTTTCCCTACCGCTGTAGGCCCAAAGAGGAAGACTACTTTTTTGTTATTGTCACTCTGGCTTGGTGTATTCAACTTCGTCGTTGAGAACTTTCTCTAAAACCACAGAAACAATCTTCTCATGGTTATTTTCAAGTTCTTCTTCAGTTTCTTTGTTTGTAGCCATGATTGCAGCCTCCTTGATGGCCACACATGTCATTTCATAAACATTTGCGTCTTTGTCAATAAGTGTATCAAGTGGAATGCTCAAGATGTTTCTCCTTGTCCGATAAAATCAGCACAGTATCGTGATTATAGTTTTTTTCAATTTTTTTGTACAGAGTCTTTTGCAAAACCGCCTTTAGGGATTTAGCAAGAAATCTTGATTTGCCCTTTTTGCTAAAAAGATATTTCTCAAGACCGATATTAATGTGTTTTTCTTCCTTTGAGCTATCTGAAAACAATTAAAACAAAGATGAAAATTATACCAATAAGAATAGAACCAATCTTATGACCATCTGGAGCTGGATTTATCCACAAAGAAACAAAGTCCCAAACAGCTGAAATAATTGCAAAAACACCAATGAAGTTTAGCAAAAGTTGCCTCTTATTTTCTCTTCTTTGGTTAATTTCTTCCAGCAGATAATTACTTATAATCTCAAGATTATCTACAAACTCTTTTGTTCCCGTATTCTGGTACCAAGATGCAATTAAATCTTTAGGAGAGGCTGTTGAAACATTTTTATTCGTATCGTTTCTTAAAAGCTTGAGTTCCCTGTTATAGTCTTCAAGCTCATTTTCTAAGTGCTTTGCTATAGGAGTTTTGTTTCTCATAATGTCTACAAACTTTTCACCGGCTAAAAAACAGTCAACTTTTCTAAATAGAGCTTCGAAAAATGCAAATAAATATTCTTCGTAGTTTTCTTTTTTGATTTCATATAAGAAAGAAGATGACAAAGTTTGACAGTTTGCACGAGGAAGTGAAATATACTTATTTTCTATTTCTACGCCATCACGAGGATGATGCCCATCAATGTTTTCTCTAACCTTTAAAAAGATTTTGGGGAAATATTTTTCATAAAAGGAAATTTCTTCAGTTTCGGTTGGAATAGACATCACAAAAGTGAAACCAGAAAAACCAGCTTCAGAGCTAGGCTCTTTTGTTTCTTTTTCCAGTTCGGACATTCTGTTAATGTGCCTGTTCGTAAGGGATTGACCATCATACCATCTTTCTTTTCTTGTGAAAGAGCGTGTGACATAGCTGTTGTTTTCACATCCTATGAAGGTTATTTCACTGAACAATCTTTTACTGCTAAGCTTTCTATTAATCATTATGCTAGCCAAAGAGGCGACTGCCGAGTTGGCTAGTCTATATCCGCTGCTATTTCGACTTGTGGGATTGATCCTTTTTTTCTCTCGCGGTGAAGTACCATAATTCAATGTAGGAAGCAGATATGGCTCTTGGAAAAAAGCATCAATATCAGCCAAAGAAAACCCTGTTGCCTTATTAAGAGAAATGTAGGATGTGCATACAATTGCTCCAAAATTTTTGCCCCAAGTAACAATTTCAACAAATCTAGGGAAATGGCTTTCTTCGTAAATATCAGGAAGAATATCAGCATTTATGGTATAACGTTTAAACCCATTAGGTCCATTAGATTTGCTTTTTATGTACTTTCGCAGTTTTCTTCTGACGAAAATATCAACTTTTTTTATTTTAAACAAAAAGATGGAAGATCCTGCAAAGACAGTTGCTCCAACATTTCTGTATTTTCTCATTTCCTCCCCGTCTTCATATATGTTCATTCTTTTTATTTCTCCACCATTTATTCTATCTGACATTCTCCACCTCTAAACGTTTTCCTGTATATTTAGGACATTATACCATATAAAAAATTATCAAACAGTTTTTTTAGAATTACTTTCATAAAACAGAACGCATACAGAACGCAGAGTTAGAACTCAATGCCAATTATTGCCTTATCGTAGAGAAAAGACTTCAAAGGTTCTTTTTCTCCCGTTTGATACATGAGAAGTAGCTTAAAAATCTAGCCGTTTCCCTTTTGTAGAAGATGGTGGATAATTTTGCTAAAAAAGCTTTTTTACTGTATGTATATGCGCAACAATCTTGGAAGGAGTTTATTAAAA
>CAVKHB010000197.1:1812-2946 GCA_963656005.1 Coriobacteriaceae bacterium | reverse complement strand
TAAGGTCACTATAAGACCAATATTTTGTGTTACTAGTTGTCTTTGAAACAAATGTCTTTGAAGTAGCCTCGCCGTTATGAGTTTCTAGGGAGTCAGATATAATCTCGCCATATATCTTAGACAGAGCATCAATAAAGACCGATGATAAATAAGCATTTTTGGCTCTAATAATCCCGCTATCCCCTTCAAGCCTATAGCCCTGGGCTGTTAAAAAGCCTTTAGAGTCTATGCTTTCAGCTTTATTAGTACTAATAGCAGAAGATGCAATAACTCCATCTCCATACATTTGAATCTTTTCTGCAGCAATAAAACGAGATATTACTTCTGCTTTATAGCCATAAAGATTGTATAATTCTTGCTTTTGGTCATCAGTCATAGAAGACCATAGACTCCAATAAGACTCTTCTGCAGAAGATAGAATCTGCCCTGCAAGAGAGGCCTCTTGGCCAGATAACAAACCCAAAGAGAAATGTTCCCACTGAGTTCCTGTCCAATACTTCATTGTATTTGTGTTAATATCAACGTAAGTATCACCCTTAAGCTTGGTTGAAATGGCAGAAGCAGAAGAACTTGTTTGAGTTCCAAAGAACTTATAATACTCAGTCTTATCCACAACAGTTAAGGTTAGAGAGCCCATTTCTACAGAGTTCACAGATACAACAGCTGTGATGCTAGTAGCACCTTTTAGAGCTTGAGAATGGGCATACGTGTACTTAGTTCCAGATTTGGTTAGAGTTTTAGCTGTGCCATTTATGGTTAAAGTTGGACTATATGAATATCCTTGAACATCAATTGTAAAAGTATAAGTTTCAGAATCAGAAGACCTATCATTACGAATAACCGCAGTCTTGTTACAAGAAAGTAAGCATACTTGTGCAGCAGTTCCTGCATCTCCTTTCAAGGTTCTTCCCATTGGGGTTGGACGAGATGTAACAGGAGAAACAGTCTGCGTATACGAACCACTTGTCCAGGTGTATCCATCACTTTTTATTGTCCAAGTGACAGCATAAGTTGCCTGAACGTAGTATTTTCCACCACCACGAAGAAAGAGAACTGGAATACTTGCGTATGTCATCTGGGTATAGCTTACAGGAGAAGCAGAGCAAAATTTATAAGTATCTGAGTAGATTATAG
>CAVKHB010000197.1:0-1802 GCA_963656005.1 Coriobacteriaceae bacterium | reverse complement strand
ATCAGTTGTTCCCCAGCCACTGCGCTGAGTATCTATATGAAAATCAACAGAAAAACCACTTGAATGAGTGGACCAAGAAGGTTTAGTACCGCTATTAAGATTTACAACCACCTTGATTCCAACATACCCGTCAGAAGCAAGAGATGTACCTATTACAGGATACCAAGTATTCACATCATAGGTGGAAGAGGATAAATCAAGCCAAACTTTGCTCTGCCAGTAGTCCTTACCTGCTGCACCAGTAGCACCTGTATCACCTTTATCGCCCTTATCTCCTTTGTCTCCAGTATCCCCTTTATCCCCTTTAGCACCTTGTTCTACCCAAGAACCAAAAGTCCCTGCGTTATAGGTACGGGCAAAACTTTTACTAACACTGCTAGCTTTACAGTAAAGCCGTTGGATAAGATAGCTGTTAGATCCAAGCCACTCAACTTCAACTCTGACTTCTCCTGCAACAAAGTCAGTGGGTTTGTTTAATAGAGAATTACAAATAGCTGTGGAAGAAGAAACATAGACATAATCTTTGGTAATACAATTATTTAAGTCATAACCACTAGTTAGAGTAACATAGGTTCTAGCATCTGCACCCTTAGCCCCAGTTTCCCCTTTTTCGCCTTGAGGTCCCTGAGCACCGGTGTCGCCTTTCTCGCCTTGGGCACCGGTTTCTCCCTTTGGACCTTGTGGACCAGTTTCACCAGTTGCCCCAGTTTCCCCTTGCGGACCTTGAATTCCCTGTTCGCCTTGAGGGCCAGTGTCACCTTTTGGACCTTGAGAACCAGTATCGCCTTTCTCACCTTTCTCTCCCTGAATTCCCTGCTCGCCAGTATCTCCTTTGTCTCCTTTATCACCTTTTTCACCTTGGCTTCCAGCTTCCCCTTTTTCACCCTTAGCTCCCATGTCTTTTACTGGAGAGATAAGCTGGCGTGTAATAATACTTGCCTTATCAAAGTCAAACTCAGAGTAGCCAACTGCTTTGTATTCAATAATTCCGTTTGTATCGTTTTCTATCTTTGCATAAACTAAAACTAGAACATTTAAACCTGTATGCACATCATCATTGAGCCTTACCACAGAGCCTAAAACAATGTTCTCTTTTGTGTAGAAAGTATAATTTGCACTGGAGTACTTATAATATTGGGCTATCAAAGAGGCATGTTTCTTTACATCAGCTGGAGCATGGATATACTTCATCTCTTCTTCCAAGGTGTTATCTGATGAAGTAGTATCATCTCCTGCTAAAACTACACTTGTAGCCTTCTCGTAAAGGACATCGGCATAGGCATCAAGACGAGTGATTGCATAAGCAGAATTTGATTTGTTTTGAGCATTAATTTCCAAATAGGGACCGCCAGAAGCGGTAATAGAAGCTGTAATACTGCCATACTTTTCTATTACAGAGCTTACATTTTCAATGGCGATAATCTTCCTAGAGCCAACAACATCAGTCTCACTTTCTGCATTAACTGCTTCTATCTTGGTTGGAGTACGAGTGGATGACTCATCAATTGTGTAAATCTCAGAGCCGTCAAAAGCCTCGTTGGATTTGAGAACAAGATTACAGTATGGATGTGATGAATCCTTGCCCGTAGTGTTTCTGTATACAAGATAATCTGAAATCTCTCCAAGTTCAGTAAACTTTACCTTGACAGAATTATATTGTCTTATGCTCTTAGATAGGCTTATAGCAGTACTTCCCTTAACTACTATACTTGTACCATTGAGAACCATGCTTTCTGTCTTTGGAAGATTGAGAAAAGAAAATAGGTTAAGCTTTCCATCATCTTCAAAGTAATAGACATAGC
>CAVKHB010000196.1:0-2951 GCA_963656005.1 Coriobacteriaceae bacterium | reverse complement strand
AAATTATACACAAATGTATATCTATCTGCAATACAAGAGCGTTTAATTTGAATCTAAAATCTCTACAAAACGAGCAAACCATCGCAATAGACCTTCGCAGGGGAAGTGATTTCAGTAAAACTGAATTATGAGATTATCTCTTATGGTGCTTAATTTTATAGTAGTCCTCAGCGTCCACGCTAACGTTGACATGACTGCCTAAATTGTATCTTTCGTTGCGCAAGAGAACTACAGTCTCAACGTGGGTTGACACGACAGAATGTACGTCTGCCGTTTTTGGCATACTTTTTAACGATAGCTCTAATAGTGAACACCAATCGTTTATGGAAAATTTGGCAATCGTTAAAAGGTATGCCACAAAAAAACTTGGCCAAACCGAAAACGCAACAGCATGCAACAAAAATCACTTTTCTTTGACAAGTACTTTTTTATCATTTACAATTTTAAAGAGGTTTTTGACAAGACCTCTAAAAAAACAAAAGGGAGTAAAACATGAAGAAAACTATTCTAGTATCACTTTTGATACTGCTTATGAGCTCCATGCTTTTTGCAGGTGGCGCAGGAGAAACAAAAGAAGCAAAAAAGGAAATTAAAGTTGCTCTTATAGTTTCATCAACAATTGATGACAAGGGATGGTGTCAGGCAATGCATGATGGCATCTTGGAAGCTATTGAAGAACTGCCAAAGGGAAAAATTGCAGATTATAAAGCTGTTGAAAATACTCAACCAGCTGACACAATGACAGCAATTAGAACTTATGTAAACCTTGGATACAACATTATCATTGTTCATGGTTCACAGTTCAGAGCACAGGTTGAAGAAGCATCAAAAGAATTCCCAGATGTAATGTTTGCATTTGGAACAACAACTGACATAATTGGTGACAACGTATTTAGTTATATGCCACAGTCAGAAGAAACAGGTTTCCTTTCAGGTATTGTTGCTGGTATGACAACCAAAGTTAACAAGGTTGCTTTGGTAGGACCTATTGATGGTGGTGATGCTGCTAGATACAACAGAGGTTTTGTACTTGGTGTACAGTCTGTAAATCCATCTTGCAAAATTCAAGTAACACACATTGGAAACTTCAACGACACAGTTAAATCTGGTGAAGCAGCTCAGACATTTATTCAGGGTGGTGCTGACGTCCTAACAGGTTCTTCACAACAAGCTCTTGGTGCTCTTAGAGCTGTAGCAGATTATCCAGACAAAGACATTTGGTGGGTAGGACAAGATCTTGCACAGATTGATCTTGATGCTGGTTACAAGTGTATTGCTGCATCTTCATATAATTACAAAGCAGTTCTCATTGGTCTTGTTGAGAAATTTGATGAAGGAAAGCTTGGTGGAGAACTTATTCCAATGAATTTCCACAATGGAGGTTTCGTATGGGGTTGGAACACAGAAAAGTGTGCTGAAAAGATTACTCCGGAGATTAAGAAGGCTGTTGAAGACAAGATTGCTGAGTTCACAGCTCAGGCAGACTTACTTGCTGATTACTACAAAGTAGACTACAGCAACCTTTAATTAAAAATCTTTATAAACGTGCCAGCCTCTAGTTAAGCTGGCACTCTTTTATTATTCAAAAGGGCTTTTGCTAGACAATCCTTGCAAAGGTTGAAGGCTGTTGTGCAAAGCCCTACCCTTAAAAAGATGGAAAATTTTATAAAAGAACTTAGAGTAGAACATATAACAAAACGCTTTCCAGGTGTTTTGGCTTCAGATGATATTAGCCTAACTGTTGGAGAACATGAGGTTTTAGCCTTAGTTGGAGAAAATGGTGCAGGCAAAACAACATTGATGAATATAATTATGGGCCTTTATCAACCAGATGAAGGTCATATGTATATAAATGGAGAAGAGGTTCATTTCAAATCTCCAAATGATGCATTTGCATATGGAATTGGAATGGTGCACCAACAATACATGTTAGTTCCAAACATGACCGTTTTAGAAAACATAATGCTTGGAATGAAAGATTGTTGGAAAACTGTAAAGATTGACACTGAGATGGTACGTAATAAAATAGAAGAAGTGTCAAATAGATACGGTTTAGCTGTTGAGCCAGATGCTTATATTTGGCAACTGTCTGTTGGAGAGCAACAAAGGGTTGAGTTGGTAAAGACGCTTTGTCTTGGCGCTAAATTCTTAATTCTAGATGAGCCTACCAGTGCTTTAACTCCACAAGAAACAGATGAGCTTATTAAACTTTTGGATAATATGAGCAAAGAGCTTTCTATTATATTTATTAGCCATAAGCTAAATGAAGTTAAGGCTCTTTCCCATAAAGTGAGCATTCTGAGACATGGAAAGGTTGTTTTTGAAGGAAGTACAAAAGATTATACTCCAAAACAAATTGCAGCCTTAATGACTGGACATGAAGTAGAAACAACAGAAAACACAGAAGAACCTTGCAATGGTAATGTTGCCCTTTCTATTAAAGATCTTTGTGTTAAAAGCGATAGAGACTTCTTAGCTTTAAACAACTTTAATTTGGATATTAAAGAAGGTGAAATTGTTGGACTTGCTGGAGTTTCTGGAAATGGTCAAAGAGAACTTGCAGAAGCCATCAATGGTCTTAGAAAAGTAGAAAGTGGAAGTATTTCTTTCTTTGGAAAAGAAATTTCAAATAAAACACCTAACGAAATTATCGGTCTTGGTATGGGATATATCCCAGAAGAAAGGAATACCGAGGGCATAGTTCCAGCCATGTCCATAAAAGAAAATCTTATCCTTAAAGATAGCGAAACAGAGCATTTTTCCCATAAACACATTCTTAAAGAGAAGAAAATTATGGAGTATGCAGAAAAGCGTAGAACCGACTTTGATATTAGGTCTCCAAACATAAATGTTGCTGCCGGTTCTTTGTCCGGTGGAAATATTCAAAAAGTTATTCTAGCTAGAGAAATATCTAGAAATCCCAAGTTCCTTGTTTGTGTTTACCCTATAAG
>CAVKHB010000195.1:0-3014 GCA_963656005.1 Coriobacteriaceae bacterium | reverse complement strand
CTGAAAGACCTTCAGCTCTTGCGAACTTAACGTAATCTGAATTCATCTGGTCAATCATGTAACGGCGCATCCACTTCATAAGACTCCCGATTGAAGGAAGGGCAAGAGAAATAGTAGGAAGAATGTAGGCCAAAGCCTGAACTTGGGCTGTAGCAAACTTGTAAGGCAGATTGAACGCTCTAGTTCCAATAGCAGCAAAGAGGAAGATGTAAGCCAACGAAGGAACTGACATGATAAAGATGATATACCACATACCAATCTTATCAACAATGGTATCTTTCTTACGAGCCATAAGAATTCCAAGGGGTAAACCCAAGAAATAGGCTATGATTGAGGCAATGATACCAATTACAAAAGAGTTCTCAATCATACTTAAACCAGTACGTTTGTAAGAAAGAACCGTGTATTTATCAGTAAAGCGTTCTTTCTCAGCTTCAGTAAGCTCGCCAGAATTGTAGGTCACAGAGTGGAAATCTGCTGCCGTCTCTTCATACTGGTCTGTACCAAGTAAGGCAGGATACTGCTGAAGTTTTGTGTCCAAATCTCCTTGCGGTTGTGTAATGACAGAAGAAATCTCTTGACCCCTGTAACGAGTATAAGAAACTCCAAGATTCAAATGGAGCCAGTTTTGATGGATAAAGGGGAATCTTGAATCAAAGTAAAGTAAGTACTTATGAGTAGTACCGCTTCCAACAATTGCAAAAAGTCCACTGTAGGGGTCTTTTTCAAAACGAACATATCGGTCTGTGAGGCTTTCATCTTTAACATCATTTATAGTTTCAACCGTAAATAAACCTTTGATATAATCCAAAAGCCTATAAATCATTGCTCTATTTCTTACAGCTAAAAGGTATCCTGTTCCACCTGGTTTGAGCTGACCCTTTGTTCTTCCAGAAGAATAGGTAATTGGCTCAAGTCTAACAATTTCGTAGCCTTGGCTTTTGTATTCTGCTATAAATTTTTGAACTGCCTCGCTAGAAAGGTAGGCATCTCCTGCCTCTCTTTGAATCATCTTTGTCTCAGAAGTAACAAAACTTTGGTCTGTTGCTCCATATTCTTGAGACAAATAATTAGTATAATTTACAAACTCAACATACCCATATCTTTGGTATTGTGTATATTCGTAAACAGCCCTATCATTATTGCTTCGCTTGTTCCATACGTCATCTTGTTGGAAAATTACGCTCCTATCTGTTAATGAAAAGATAAGTAACATAACGGTCCAGATGACAACCAGTAACGAAAAAAGCGAAAACAGAATACGCCTTAATAGATACTTCCTCATAATCTACTCGTCCTTCTCTCCTTTGGACAATATCTTGCTCTATAAAAAATTAGCTTATAAAGCAAAATATTATTCAAAAAATACCATGGGAGGACATTCAATGCCCTCCCATGAAAAACTGCATTTAATACATTACTTGGTGAAGCTGTCTATTAGAACAGACCAATAACCTTTGTCATGTATCCAGCACCGTTTCCAAGGAAGGTGTCAAGATATGAACAAGGATCACCGTAGTCTGGACCCCAACCTGAACCGTAGAACAAGTCAAAGTTTCCAGCCTCTCCATTAGAAGCTCTGTAACCACAAGCATAGTAGTCAGCACTTGTTGTTGTCTCAACGAGGTTGACAACTACGTTCTCTGATCCGAGGCAGTCTTCAATAACCTTCTTAACTGCCTGAGCTTCTGCTGTGATTGTTGCACTTGGTGAGTAGTAAACAACATCAATTGTAATTGGCCATTCAACTGAAGAACCAAGTTCTGCCTTTGCTGCGGCAAGAGCTGCCTTTGCACCAGATGGATCATACCAACCATTTACGCCGTCAGCAACTGTGATTCCAGCGCCAAGCTGATCACAATAGTACTGAACGAGTTCTCCATACATTGTTCCTGCGGCCCAAGTCTTTCCATCAACAGTTACATCCTCTGAAAGCTGTACAAACTCTGGATGGGTGTACATATTTCTGAGGTTTGTAAGAGCTAGGTCTGCACCTCTTCTTGTTGCGTTGACAGTTTCCTTATCATAAGCCTTCAAGAGAGCCTTTCTGAAGTTCTTGTTAAGAAGGGCTGTGTGAGTGTCAATTTTCTGTTCTTCTGTCTTTGGAGATGTTGCTGCGCCACTTGCCAAGGCAAATGTTCCTCTGTTGAGGTTGAGACCACCAAAGAAAGATGTAGAGGTTGTATCTGAAATGTAGTGATACTTATCAAAGTTTCCGTCAGCCTTTGCAAGAGCAAGGGTTCCGTTTCCTTCGCCAAGACCCATACCAGCATAGACGCCGTCGCAGACATCCTTGTAAAGCTGAGTTGGGTTCTCACCAGCATCATAAATCCATGTAATAGAATCAAGAACTACGCTATCTGGATCATAGTAGTTAGGATTTCTAACAACCTTGATGATAGAAGAGTCGTTGAGCTGCTGAAGAAGGAATGCTCCACAGTAAACCTGTGAAGAAACATCTGTTGCCTTTCCGTATGTGTATGTATTTACATCGTTGAAAGCTGTTGCATATTCGCTGATTCCGTAGACTCCTCCACGTGAGAGATAGAAGCTCTCACAGATAGGAGCAAAGCAGCTATATGTAAGCATGGTAAGGAAGTAGCTGGTTGGCTTCTCAAGTGTAATCTCAAGAGTATACTTATCAGCTGCCTTGTAGCCTACATCATCCCAAGAGCCACCTGCAAGGTACTCTGAAACACCGGTGATGACACCTTCAACGAGCCATTCAAGACCAGCCTGAGCGTCCAACATGTGGTGGAAACCTGCTTCAAAGTCTTTTGCTGTAACTTCAGCATACTTGACGCCTTCAGAGGTTGACCAATAAGCACCCTTTCTGATGTTGAATGTATAAACAAGACCGTCATCAGATACAGACCAAGACTCAGCAAGAGCAGGAATCATCTGACCAAGGTTGTTGTACTGTACAAGTCCGTCAACACAGTTTACGAGAATTTCTGTATCTGACTGTGAAGAGGTATTGAGGGTATCAAGAGTTACAGGAGCGGTTGAGAAGG
>CAVKHB010000194.1:0-3060 GCA_963656005.1 Coriobacteriaceae bacterium | reverse complement strand
CGTCCCACTGTACAGAGATAACAATACCGGTGCCATCTCAACTCAGTACACAATGACGTATCTTGAGCAATGTGGGCTGGTTAAAATGGATTTCTTGGGTCTTAAGACGCTCACTTTACTACGTAATACCGAGAGGCTTATTAGGAAAAAGAAGCCAGATTTTGACCTGGAGAAGATTCCAGACGGAGATCCAGAGACCTTTGCAATGTTGTCAAAGGGAGACAGCCTAATGGTCTTCCAGCTTGAAAGTCCTGGAATGCAAAAGAACCTTAAACTCCTTGAGCCTACAAGATTTGACGAACTTGACGCCATGGTTTCTCTTTATAGACCAGGTCCAATGCAATATATCCCTCAATACATCAATTCAAAACAGGGGAAACAGTCAATTGTTTATCCAGATCCTGACTTGGAAGACCTCTTAAAGCCTACCTATGGCGTTATTGTATACCAAGAGCAGGTCATGCGTGTTGCCCAAATTATTGCAGGCTTCACGCTTGCAGAAGCCGATACTCTGCGAAAAATCATGGGTAAGAAAAAGAAGAAGGAAATGCCAGCCCAGCGCGAGAAGTTCATCAAAGGTGCTGTTGCCATGGGTAGGGATGAAAAACACGCAGCAGATATCTTTACCATGCTGGAGCCTTTTGCAAGTTACGGCTTTAACAAGAGCCACAGTGTGTGTTACACCGTTCTTGCCTACAGAACGGCATATCTCAAATGCCATTACAAACCAGAATTCATGGCAGCTAACCTGACCAACGAGATTGGCTCGGGAGACAAATACAAGCAATACCTAGATTACGTTAAGAGCATTGGCATCAAGATTCTTCCTCCAAGCATTAATGACTCCAACATGTATTTCAACGTGGTCAACGGAGCTCTAATCTATGGTCTTGCAGGCATCAAGGGAGTTGGCTCCAGCACCGTTCAGGCCATCTTAGACGAGCGCCAAGCCAATGGTCCTTATACCGATTTCCTTGATTTTCTTAAGCGAAACAATCAAAAGGTTCTCAACTCCGGAGTTCTTGAAGGTCTTATAAATTCAGGAACCTTTGATTCAATGGGCTACAATAGACCAACCTTACTTGCAAACTATGAAGCTGCCATTAAGTCTGTAAAGGAAGATAAAGAAGCTAAAGAATATGGGCAAAACTTCCTCTTTGGTGCAGAGGAAGAGGGAATGTCCAGCTATGAGATGAAGATTGAACCTGACTATGATTTCTTGCAAAAGCTAGAAATTGAGAAGGAATTCCTGGGCTTCTATGTTTCAGGACATCCTTTGGATAAGTATAAAGTTGTTTGGGAAAATTGTGTACGACTGGATCTTTCAAAACCAGAACGTATAAGAGAACTGGCAAGATACGATTTTGTAGGAATGATTGTTGAGTCTAAGGAAATTTTAACAAAGGCCGGAAACAAGATGGGGCGCATTGTTATTGAAGATTACAATGGACGTCTTGAGGTAACAATTTATCAGCAACAATGGGCTCTGTGTTCTGCAGCAATGACTAAGGGTAAGATTGTTGGTGTTCAGGGAGCCTTTAAACCCTACAACGATAGACTTAGTTTTAGTGCAAACAAGGTTTACGGAGATCCTTCTCAAATGAAACCCTCAAAACCAATTAGGGTGTATGTAGAAATAGACCAAAGCTTAAGTAGTAGGGCGGCAATTAAAGAAATTAGGGCTTCAGCTGTTAAGCATAGAGGAACAGCTGAACTTGTTTTAGTGGCCTATCCTGGGTTGGACGAAGAAGGTAAGGTTGTGGGAATCCCAAGAAAAGTAGTGGCAGATTCAAGATTTAATGTTGACGCTTCACGAGAACTTTTTGCATCTTTAAAGGAGTGCGAGAGTGTTATTGATGTATACTCTGAATAAAGTTGAAGTTGAGGCGTAGGGATGGAATTCGTAAGAAAAGTTTGTTCTATTTTGGCAAATCTCGTTGGCATTTACTCTCTTTTGATAGTTATTAGAATTATTTTTTCATGGATTGATAATATTCAAAGGGCAAACGCTTGGAGAAATGGTTATAATTTTCAAGGCCAGAATTCAACTATTTCCAAGATTTCCAAGGCCTTAGGCAGTTTTATAGATCCTTATCTCAATTTGTTTAAGGGTATAACCAGTCTAAGAAGAACCCATCTAGATCTCACTCCTCTTGTGGCTATCATGGTTTTAAACCTGTTCCAATCTATTTTCAACATTGTAGCCATTTCTGGAAGGATAACAATTGGGGTAATTCTTGCTCTTATTGTAAGCCTTGCTTGGGATTCTTTCTTTTCTTATATTCTGTTCTTCTTGATTGTTCTTTTGATTATTAGGTTCTTTGTAGGAAGGAGTAATTCTTATAAAGCACAAAATTGGCTCAATGCCATTGATCCCATAATCAATAGCCCAGTTCAGAAGGTTTATAAGATTTTTTTCGCTAAGAAGGGCGAATCAGACGATCAAAAGATAGTTTTGGTCTCTTTGATTTTCTATGTTGTGATATTTGTGGTTTTGAAATTGGCAGTATCTTGGCTGGTATCGTTTTTGGTTAGTTTGTAAGATTGGTTCTAAGTAGACGGGGGTTCTTTTGTTTATTTGGCAGCTTAATCAAAGCATAGGAGAACTTACAGGGGTTGGGAAGAAAACCTTAGAAGATTATTCCAACCTTGAGGTTTCTACGTTCTGCGATTTAATCTCCATGGTTCCCAGAGGCTATGAAGATAGAAGTTCTAGAGTCTGCATAGGACACAACCCTGAAGGTTGTTGGGTAAATACCATAGTTAAGGTTGAAAGTGTTACCGCCTTTGGCAAGAGTAGAAAAGATGTCAAGATTGTGGTCAGAGATCAAGAAAGTGGTCAAAAAGCTTTTCTTATGGGCTTTAACAGATCTTTTTTGTTAAAAACCATAATGCCCAGCGCTTTCTATCACCTATATGCCAACGTTGGTAGATATAGCACTGCTCTACAAGCAACTCAATTTGAACTCACTCCAGTAAGAGAAGAAGCTCTTTTTAGTGATGCAACAATAAGTCTTGCTATAAACGGCGGAATTTTACCTGTTTATGGGCTTTCTGGCT
>CAVKHB010000193.1:588-3104 GCA_963656005.1 Coriobacteriaceae bacterium | reverse complement strand
TTGGTGGTGTTTCTCAAAGTGGTGGTGTTGGTACAATTGGCGGTATGATGGTTGGTGTCTTTATCATGGGTCTAATTAACTATGGAATGACATATTTAGCCATAGATTCATACTGGCAACAAATTGTAAAAGGTCTTATAATCGTCGTTGCAGTCTACATGGATATGAAAAAATACGCTAGGCGTGGGTAATAAATAATTCTGACAGATTTGCAAATCCAAGTACAAAGGGTCAATTATGGCTACAATTAAAGATGTTGCATCTCTTGCCAAAGTTTCTACTGCTACCGTTTCCCGTGTTCTTAATAATCAGAATGTTTCTTCTGCAACAAAGCGCAGGGTAAAGCACGCTATGATGCAGCTTGGTTACACACAAAATCAAGCTGCACGTGCTCTTAAAACAAAATCGACAAAAACAGTAGGTGTCCTTGTCCCAGAACTGGGAACAACCTTCTTTCTTTACATAGTCGAAAGTATGGAAGCTATATTAGAAGAGCATGGTTATTCTATGATGGTTTGCTCTTCTAATGGTTCCGTTGAAAGAGAAAAAGAAAAACTTCAAGTATTACTCAATAGAAACGTCGATGCCTTGGTTGTAATCCCCGTGGGCGACATGAGCGAACACTTTGTATTGGCCAAGAAAACAGGCATCCCCATAATAGTCGTGGACAGAGTCTTACCCGGCATCGATCTAGATTCTGTTCATACCGATGGCATTTGGGGTACAAAAGAGGTTGTCAAAGCCCTCATTCGCGAAGGCTATACCCGCATAGGCTTTCTTGGTGGAAATGAGCATATCCCCACCGCTGCAGAACGATACCAAGGCTATTTAGAAGCCTTTAAGGAAATGAACCTTCCCGTAGACCAAAGTTTTGTCTTTTTTGGCGAGATGACAGAAAGGGGAGGCTGGAATTTAATGAAGAAAGCCCTCTCCAAGGTAAATTGTCCCAATGCCTTTTTCTGCGTTAACGATAATACCCACCTAGGCGCCACAGCCTATCTCTACGAGAAAGTCCCAATGCAAATCTACAAAAAAATAGTCTTTGGCACCTTTGACTTTTTCCACTATTTCCCTCTATTAAAGAATTGTCATTATTCGGTTTCTCAGCCTCTTCATGACATGGGCGAAAAAGCCGCCAAACTCCTTCTCCAGCGCCTCAAGGGTGATTATTCAGACTTCCCACAATACGTCACCCTTAAGCCCGAAATAGTTGTCTTCAAACGTAACGGCGCCACCATAACCGATATCGAAGGAGCCAAAACCGTTGACGACACCTACTACCCCTATTTCACAGACGCCGTCTACTCCTGAAACCCCAGCAAAAGGAACGCATAATGATATAACCAGCACACCAGCCGACTCAAACGTTTTTGGGCATGGGGTGATTTTGCATTGTAACATATTTCAGCAGTTGTGCGGAAATATGTTACATTTATGTCACAATCGAAGCAATTTTTGCAAAAAGTGACATTGACAAATGAAAAAGCAAAGAAAAAATGGGCTCCTGCATAAAAATGGTGAGACGCCGAAAGAAAATGTGTACATAAAAGCCACTTTTTGGGTCATTTATGTAGACAAGTCACTTTTTTTGGCCCATTTTGCCTCGTTTATGTACACTTAGACAAAAAATATTTGATTTTTTGCTGAAATCTAGTAAGAGGTAATAATGGATGCCCCATTTGGACGCAAAACATCAAGTCAGAAACGGATTTTTTAATGAATTACCCTACATTTCTTAAGAAAGTAGATGCTATTGTTGCGCTTAGCATTAAGCACCATTTTATCCAGAGCCAAACATAGCGGCTTTCCAGTTTTTGCGTTCAAACTTGCGTTTAATCTCAATTCTCAAACTCAATCTCATTGACATAGCAATCTTCTAATGATATCATTGTGATATCAGAAAGATTACTAAAAGGGGATTACATCCTCTTTTTTAGGAGGGATTTTAATGACTTCAAACGTGCTCGATTTCAAAGAAGAGAAAATTTTGAACACTAAAAATGGATTTAAGGTTTTATTTTTATTGTTGTTTCTGATTGTTGTTTCAATTGCATGCATGATTTTTGGTGGCGCTTGTCTTGGAAATGCATTTGGAGGATATAATAGTTCTTTTGGCTTTGGTTTAATTATAGTTTTTTTAGGCATTCTTCTTCTTTGTTCTACTTGTATTTGTTTTGCTGGATTAAAAGTTATTAAGCCAAACGAAGCCCTAGTTTTGTCATTGTTTGGTAAATATTACGGTACAATATACAAAAGTGGCTATCATTTTGTTAATCCGTTTTGTACGGCTATTTATCCTAGAAAGCGTGATGATGATGCTGCAACAAAGATTGTTGATTCAAAAAAGAATGGTCAAGAAGTTCTTGCAGTATCCATTCCAAAGAGAATTTCCACAAAACTGTCAACTTTTGTAAATGCAACTCAAAAGGTTAATGACAAGCTTGGAAATCCAATAGAGGTTGGAGCAATAGTCATTTGGAAGGTTGTTAACGCCACCAAGGCCGTTATAAACATAG
>CAVKHB010000193.1:0-578 GCA_963656005.1 Coriobacteriaceae bacterium | reverse complement strand
CATAGACAACTATATAGAATACTTGTCAAATCAGACCGATTCTATTATTCGTAATGTAGCCCGATTGTATCCTTATGATGTTATCAACGACAATGAAGAAGATAATGAAGCAGAGGAACTTACCTTACGTGGTTCATCTAGTCTCATTGCAGAGCACATGAAAAAGGAGCTTTCTTCTAAAGTTGAGGATGCCGGTATTGAAATTGTTGATGTTCGTCTAAATCAGATAGCGTATGCCCCAGAGATTGCAGCCGCAATGCTTCAAAGACAACAGGCAGTTGCAATTATTGCAGCGCGCAAAAAGATTGTTGAAGGTGCTGTAAGTATGGTTGAAATGGCGTTGGAACAATTGAAAAATCAAAATGTTGTGGACTTGGATGAAGAGCGGAAAGCTCAAATGGTTTCCAATCTTCTTGTTGTTCTTTGTGGTAACAAGGAAGCAAATCCAGTTCTTAATGCTGGTTCCATATATTGATTTTAGTTGGGCTTTTGCTAAACTGCAAAAGCCCTTTGTTGAGGTTAAACCGTGAAAGATTTAGAAGATCAAAGCAAAGCAAAAAAACAAGTTCCTCTAAGAC
>CAVKHB010000192.1:0-3128 GCA_963656005.1 Coriobacteriaceae bacterium | reverse complement strand
TTTCCGTATTGCTATATTATTCTTTTATGGTAATCTAAACATGGATAGATAACATTGATTTCATGTTAACTCACACTAATTCTTGTAGAACCATATTTCTTTGTACTTTTGCATTGTTAGTATTCCAACATCTCCACCCCATGATAAACATGGAGAGAGATTTGCCACTACAACCTCAACACAAACAAAGATTAATAAAATAGAAGGAAACAATGAAGAAAATTTGTTTACTATGGCTAGCCTTCCTCACACTAGCCTTTACCCCAGTGAGTGCTCAAAAAAAAATTACCGTTCCCGTCACAGGCCGCACCTTCAGAATGTGGGTGAGCGATGAGCAAGTGCTCAGCCTCAGTTCTCAAGAGTATAGTAGCTATATGAATTCGGCCAAAATATCCACCAACACGGATAATACCAATTTGGTGAAGAAAGTGGGTCAACGCCTAGCCACTGCTGTAGAAACCTATCTGAAAGAACATAATCAGACAGATGCCATCAAAAACTACCAATGGGAATTTAACCTCGTGCAAGACAACACAGCCAATGCTTTCTGCATGCCTGGAGGGAAAATTGTGGTGTACGAAGGATTGCTCCCCATCACACAAGATGAAAGTTCGCTAGCCATCGTACTAGGTCACGAAATAGCCCATGCTGTAGCAAAACATTCGGCCGAGCAACTCAGCACGCAAATGAAGCAAAAGATGGGATCAAAACTTCTAAGCACCGTGCTCGGAGCAACAGGCGTAAGCAGTGCCACCTCTATCCTGACCCAAGGAGCCTATTCCCTCGGAACAAAACTTGGAAGCTTGAAATACTCTCGCGACAATGAAACCGAAGCCGACTATATGGGACTAGTCTTTGCCGCAATGGCAGGTTACGATCCTAGCGTAGCCGTAAGTTTTTGGCAACGCATGGCTAGCAGTTCATCTAGCACTACCCCAGCCTTCTTGAGCGACCATCCATCCGACAGCAAACGCATTGCTAACATTCAAAAATGGCTGCCTAAAGCACAAGAATACTACAAGCCCGTAGCTACTACCACTACAACCACGACAAAGAAAACCACCACCACGAAGAAAACTACAACCACAAAAAAGACCACTACTAAGAAGACTACTTCTTCTACAAAGAAAAAGACTACAACAAAGAAGAAATAAGATAGGTTGTCAGACTATCAAAAAAGTTTATCCCCTCTCTTCCATTCTACAAAAAGATGAGAGGGGATAAACTTGTTATGAATTCTCAATAAGAGGAAATATCATCTACTCTAAAGCATTAAACAATGCCTTGAGCCATCATTGCTTTGGCCACTTTAAGGAAACCTGCCACGTTAGCACCACGCACATAATTGATGTAGCCATCGGACTGAGTGCCATATTTCACGCAGTTTTGATGAATATCGTTCATAATTCCCTTGAGACGAGCATCCACCTCCTCACGTGTCCAACTTAAGCGTTCTGAGTTTTGGCTCATTTCAAGTCCTGAGACGGCTACGCCACCCGCATTGGCAGCTTTGCCAGGAGCATAAAGAAGATGAGCGTCTTGGAAAATCTTAATAGCCTCAGGAGTAGAAGGCATATTGGCTCCTTCACTCACCGCTATCACACCATTTGCCACGAGTTTCTTTGCATCTGCTTCTTCAATCTCATCTTGTGTGGCCGAAGGCAAAGCAATATCGGCTTTTTCACCCCAAGGACGTTCACCTTCAACGTACTTTACGCCATACTTTTCGGCATATTCTTTAATGCGTCCGCGTTTCACATTCTTGAGTTCCATTACATAAGCCAATTTCTCAGCGTCAATGCCATCAGGATCGTAGATGTAACCATTAGAATCTGACAGAGTTACAGGAACAGCTCCCAATTGAATAAGCTTTTCAACCGTGTATTGAGCCACATTACCCGAACCGCTCACCAGCACGGTCTTGCCCTTGAGTTCAATGTTTCGAGTGGCAAGCATATTCTGCAAGAAATAAACGTTGCCATAGCCTGTAGCCTCAGGACGAATGAGCGAACCCCCAAATTCCAAGCCTTTTCCAGTCAAAACACCTACGAATTGGTGAGTGAGTTTCTTATATTGACCGAACAAGTAGCCCACTTCGCGGCCACCTACGCCAATATCTCCTGCAGGAACGTCTTCATCAGGACCGATATGGCGATAGAGTTCATTCATAAATGCTTGGCAAAAGCGCATCACTTCAGCATCGCTCTTCCCATGCGGATTAAAATCAGAACCACCTTTAGCACCGCCCATAGGCAAAGTGGTCAACGCATTCTTAAAGGTTTGTTCAAAAGCAAGGAACTTCAACACGGAAGGAGTAACACTAGCATGGAAACGGATTCCGCCTTTGTACGGACCAATGGCGTTGTTATGCTGAACACGATAGCCCATATTGGTTTGCACTTGTCCTTTATCGTCTACCCACGTCACACGGAAAGAAATAATACGATCGGGAATGCAAAGACGTTCAATAAGATTGGCTTGTTCAAACTCGGGATGACGATTATATTCCTCCTCGATAGTGCCAAGCACTTGGCTTACGGCCTGCATATACTCAGGCTCATTAGGGAAACGCTGATTTAGGCGTTCTACAACTTCAGTAGCTTTCATCTGTTAATTTGTTTAGGTATTGTTGATGAATTAGATGTTTCGTGTAAAGTTTTTTAGGTTGACTCATTACAATTGCGTTAAGACATTCAGTTACTTTATTAACTGAAGAAGCAATTATCGTCTACAAATATACAAAAAGCAAACCATTATGCCAATATGTGCATATATAAAAAAACAAATTGTATCTTTGCATCACATTATACACGAACCAATTTAATGACCAGAATTCCAAACTCTCAATGGAAACAAAAAAACATCATTACACAGGATTGACAGACGCCGAAGTCGTTGAAAGTCGTCAAAAACATGGCGCTAACGTACTAACTCCCCCCAAGAAGGATCCACTTTGGAAGCAATTCTGTGAAAAATTTAAAGACCCACTTATCATCATTCTGCTCATTGCAGGAATGCTTTCTATAGGCATTTCCATCTACGAGCGTTTCGGTTTGAACGAAGGGGCTGAAGTATTCTTCGAGCCTGTTGGCATTTTCATTGCCATCTTTCTAGCTACAGGGCTAGCC
>CAVKHB010000191.1:0-3130 GCA_963656005.1 Coriobacteriaceae bacterium | reverse complement strand
CTTTCATTGAAATCATGGGCTGTCCTGGTGGTTGTATCAATGGTGGAGGTCAACCATTTGTTCACGAGTGTTTCCTTCCAAATGAAGAAGCAGACATTATTGACACCTATAAGGCCAAGAGAGCTGCTGCTCTTTATAGTGAAGATGAAAGACAGGTTCTCAGACAATCCCACAACAATCCACAGATTCAGAAGTTGTACTCTAGTTTCTTAGGTGAGCCAAATTCTCATTTAGCCCACGAGTTACTTCATACTACTTATGAAAAGAGAAATCCTTTCCCACCTGTGGAGGAGCCGTTGCTGTAAAATTTTACTTTTTTTGAGTTCGTGATTATATTAGTAGTGCTTTAGAGATTTTTAGAAATCTCTTTGAGGAGGACAAGATGTCTAAGCATCATGAAGAAGAATCTTTAGGAACGACTGCACAGACTAATGAGCCTATACAGCACAAGATGAACAAGAAAGAACGTGAAAGAGAGCAGGAACTTGAGCGTGAAGCTAAAGCAAAGCTGAATGCAAAGAACCATCATAAAAAGCATGGTAACTGCTAAAATTTCTAAAATTATTAAAGCCGAATCCCGTAATAAGGTTTCGGCTTTTTTTATTTTGTTTGAAGGATCTTACCTATCACCCAAAGTTGAAAACGTTTTGGGCAGGCATTTAATAGAAGTAAAAGTATGTTACGGTTTATACTATAGGCAAAGGCTGGATTTTTGCTTTCCATTATCTTTAAGACCTTTGTAGCAAGTTTGCTAGGTTCTATGCGTTTTGCTTCAACGTTGTCCACAATTTGCTTAAACAATTTTGCATTGCAAGTATAAAGTTGGGTGTGTTCGCAAAAGCTATCCAGTGCGGAGGTTGAAGCACCAAGCATATTTGTAGCAACGGCTCCTGCTCTTAAAACGCTGACCTTTATTCCTAGCAATTGAAGTTCCATGGCAAGGGAGTAAGCATACTTGTCCAAGGCGGCTTTTGAAATAGCATAAATTCCAGTAAAAGGTAGTGGATCAAGTGGGGCAAGTTCACTTGTTGTAATTATGATTCTACTACCTTTCTTCAAAAGTGAGATACAGGCTTTGTTTATATAGAAAGGTCCAAAACAGTTTACTTTCATTATTTTTTCAAAGCTACTACTTGGCATTTCAACTAGAGAATCTAGCATGTAAAGTCCTGCAAAATGGATTATTACATCTAGTTCTTTAGTATAGCTTGAAACAATTTTGATGGCCTCATTTACACTTTCTTCGTCAGAAACATTCGCTTGTAAGGGAATTAAGGCATTGTTTTCTGAGCTACCATTTGAAACAGTATTTGCAACACTATTTGAAATAGTATTTGCAACAGCGTCTTCTGGTAGGCGGCTATCTAGAGCAAAAACAGTGAAGCCTTTCTTTAATAAAAGCTTTACTGTTTCTCTTCCCATTCCGCCATAAGCACCAGTTACAAGAGCGTACTTCATTTGCCAGTTCTCCTACAAGCCTTACATTTTATACCTTACACTCACTTCCTCACGAGGAACTACCTTACCAATTATTTTAACACAATCTTGCTTCATGCGAGAGAGGAATTCTTGGGCATCGGGCTGAGAAAGGAAGAGGACAAGTCCACCGCTGGTTTCAGGCCCGTAGACCACGTCCACAAGTTCGCGTGGCATTTCGTGCGGGATTGAGACCTTTGAGAAGAGATAGTCTTCATTGGTATAGCGACCTTCTGGGATGAGGCCAAAGCGAGCAGCTTCTGTTGCACCTGGAAGGATTGGAAGAGAATTAACGTCTACTTCTATGGTGCAATTAGAGGCATCGGCACATTCGCTAAGGTGGCCAGAAAGGGAAAAGCCTGTCACGTCTGTGGCACCATGAACATCTAAATCACGAGCCATATCTCTGGCGTGCTTGTTCAGTGTTGTCATGGATTTGATTGTTGCAGCAAAATCCTCGTCACTCACCTCGCCTGCCTTTGCGGCCGTGTTTATCATGCCAACACCAAGGGCCTTTGTGAGAACAACACAATCTCCAACCTTGGCTCCTTTATTGGACCAAACGTCTTGTTTTTTCATGAAAGAAGTGACGCATAAGCCGTACTTTGGAGTTGGATCAGCAATAGTGTGTCCACCAGCAATGATGGCTCCAGCTTCACGAACTTTATCAATTCCTCCTAGAAGTATGTTTTTTAGGACATCGAGTTCAAGACAGGAAGGAAAACAAACAAGATTTAAGGCAACGTTTGGTTCCCCACCCATGGCGTAAATATCGGAAAGAGCATTGGCCGCAGCAACCTGCCCAAAGGTAAAAGGATCATCTACCATTGGAGGAAAAAAATCCACCGTTTGAACGGCTACAGTATCTCCTTCAACCTTGTAGACCAAAGCGTCATCAGCACTTTCAAAACCCTCAAGTAGACGGTCGCTGGTCATAAGTGGAAGGTTATCAATAACCTGATGGAGTTTCCCAGGTGGAAGCTTTGCTGCACAGCCTGAAGTCTTAACCATACTTGTAAGACGAACATCAGTTTTTGTAGATTTCATCATATTCTCCGTTTTTAAACTCATAGATTGCTTCTACAAGAGTCTTTACTTCCTGTGATAGACAAGCAATATCCTGTGGCTTTTCTAGCGTAAAGAAGGCGGCAGTCCCACAAGAAGATGAAAGACAACGAGGGACAGGCTTCAGTGTACACACTGAGCCCATCCCTTTTCTGAAAAGCATTGCTTTATAGTGATTTTCAAAAGTAGCAACAAAAGATGTCACTTCTTGATTTCTATTCTCCATGTATCGTTGGACTCCACAGTATTAACATTATAACCCATGGCACGTCCGAATCTAGATACATTTTCCAATGCAGCACGATTATCGACAATAGAAATAACACCCTGAGGGTTTTCCTTTAAAGCTCTTTTGGTTCTTACTACTGGTTCTGGACAGCTAAGTCCTGTGAGATCTAATTCAAGCATTTTAATTCTCCTTCTTTACAAAAGTCTTTACGCTTGCGACAACAAGCAAGAAGGCCAAGCAGATGAAAACAGCAACCTTACCATTGATACCAGGGCCACCAAGGCTGTCAGCAGATGCGGCGGAGGAAGCAAGACCAAAGTTATGTGCAAAGGCAGCACCAACAGCATAGCCAAGAACTGC
>CAVKHB010000190.1:0-3143 GCA_963656005.1 Coriobacteriaceae bacterium | reverse complement strand
CTGGTGGCCTGCAGTCATCATCGGTCTCTTGGGTGCTGGCCACCAGGCTTGGTCGGCCAACCTCTACACCACGGTGAGTGATATGTTCCCCAAGTCAACGGTAGCTACCATCACTGGCATCGGTGCCATGGCTGGTGGCGTAGGTTCGTTCCTCATCAACAAGGGCTCTGGTATGCTCTTCACTTATGCCGAGGGCCAAGGCTCTGCCTTCAGCTTCATGGGCTTCGACGGCAAGCCTGCCGGCTATATGGTTATCTTCTGCATCTGTGCTGTGGCCTATCTTGTGGGCTGGTGCATCATGAAGGCCCTCGTGCCGAAGTATAAGCCAATCATCGTAGACTAAGCGGTTAGGCCATTAGCAAACATATTTTAGAGAAAGGGGCGTGACTCAGAAAACTGAGGCACGCCCTTTCTCTTTCTTGGTAAACTAGATGGGGATTTTGTTATTCTATGAATCCTTGCATCCTGAGTGCTTCTATGAATCCCTGGCTCATTGCCTCACAGTCCTTCTTGGTGTACCTGATATCGGTGAATACCTGGGCGAGGGTCTCCACTTGGTTGATGCGCACAAACTCCTTGTTCTCCTCCAGCTGCTCCTTGTAAGCATAGAAGTCGTCTATTTTCTCGGGTGAGTAGTCTTCAAAATGCTCTTGGTGGACAATGCTGCGTAGGGGCAGGCGGTCGCTTTGTGCCGGTTGCTCATCAGGCCATCCGACGGTGAGCGTAGCCACTGGCATCACCAGCTTGGGCAATCTTAGGGTGTCGATGATCATCTTTGGCATGTAGACTGTAGTGCCCAGGAAACAAGTGCCCAAGCCTGCCTCTTCTGCGAGATTTGTCAAGGTCTGTGTGAAGAGTAGGGCGTCAGTGGCGGCATTCATAAAGGAGAGGATGTTGTCATAACCAGGATGACCCTTGCGCTGCTCGGCCCAGAGGGTGGTGCGGCGGTAGTCGGCGCAGATGGTGAGTACCACTGGGGCTGCCGTTACCATCGGTTGGTTGAAGTGGGCGGGTGCCAAGGCCTTCTTGCCCTCCTCGCTGCGGGTGACAATTACGCTGTAGAGCTGCAGATTGCCCATGGTGGGTGTGCGCATCGCTTCTTCCAGTAATTTGTTGAGAAGCTCGTTGGATACTGGCTGACTCGTGTATTTACGCACGGATGTTCTCTTCTTGATTGATTCCATATCTTTTGTCTTTATTGATTGATTTTTTGTCTCTGTGTATTTTTGCGTTGCGGAAAGTCGAACGAACCTAATGCAAAATTACATAAAGTTTTCGGAAAAGAGCTGTGTTCTTTTGTATTTTTAGCTTATTTCTTGTCCTAAAGGTTCTTTTTGAGTGAAATATCTGTCAAAACGTTTCATATTTTAGAAATAATGTTTTAATTTTGCAGCTAGTTATTAAACGTTTGATATGGAATTTACAGAAAATACGACTTTTAAGGAAGCCTGCCAGGGGGTGCTGGAACAATTGAACGGCAGTCTGGTGGAGCTGCATCAGCATTTTGACGATCAGGCTGTGGACTGGAGCGTTTTATACGAGCCTTTGGTGAAGACCGTTTCTGGAGAGACGCATATGCCGCTTGAGTCTCCAGAGGTCGTGGAGGTACGTCCCAGGGAATTGGAGTGCGATGTGGTGAGATATCAAAACAACAAGGAGAAATGGGTAGCGCTGGTTGGCCTGCTCAATGGGCTTCCCTACGAGATATTCACAGGTTTGCAGGATGAGGATGAGGGAATCATGCTTCCCAAGTCGGTCACCAAAGGCAAGATCATCAAGACCGTGCTAGGAGAGGGGCAGAAGAGGTATGACTTCCAGTTTGTCAACAAGCGTGGCTACAAAATCACTGTAGAGGGTCTGAGCGAGAAGTTCAATCCCGAGTACTGGAATTATGCCAAGCTCATCTCTGGGGTCTTGCGCTATCGTATGCCCATAGCCTATGTCATCAAGCTGGTTAATCAGCTGCAACTTACATCTGAGACTCTTAACACTTGGAGAGTGGGTGTGGTGCGTGCGCTCAAGAAGTATCTCAATGGCGATTCTGTTGCCGAAAAGGAGGAATAATATGGTAGTCAGCAGCAATGTGTTTCTCAATAATGTCCGCTTCCATGCTTTTCATGGTGTGCTGCCGCAGGAACAGGTGGTGGGAAATGATTATCTGGTTAGCCTGAAATTGCAATATGATTTCTCCGAGGCCATGCGCAGCGACGAGTTGAGTGGAACGCTTAACTATGCACAGGTCTACGAGGTCGTGGCAGAAGAGATGGCTAAGTCTAGTCGACTCCTGGAGCATGTGGCAGGAAGGATCGCCAAGAGACTGTTTACTGAATTTCCCGCTATTGCCCAGCTCAAACTATCTGTCACTAAGTTGAATCCGCCCATGGGCGCAGATTGCGATGGCGCAGGAGTGGAGGTAGTATTAACAAATGATAAAACTTAAAGTCAGTTTTAGGTTTTCTGGTAATAAAGTAGTAATTTTGCAAAATCATCAGAAAGTATGTATAAGAAAATAACGCTAATGTTGTCTCTCTTGACTATGATGGCGATGACCGTGATGGGTGCCAACAAGGCCTTCACGCTGGTTATCGACGCTGGTCATGGCGGTCATGATGCGGGAGCGCTTGGCGCCATTTCTAAGGAGAAAAACATCAATTTGGCGGTAGCACTCCGCTTCGGAAAGTATGTGGAGCGCAATTCGCCAGAGGTAAAGGTGGTGTATACGCGGAAGACGGACGTTTTTGTCCCCTTGCACGAGCGTGCTAATATCGCCAACCGTGCCAATGCCGACTTGTTTATCTCTGTACATACCAATGCTTTGCCAGCTGGCAAGATAGCCCGTGGTTTTGAGACATACACCTTGGGAATGCATCGGGCCAAGGACAACCTGGACGTGGCCATGCGTGAGAACTCTGTCATCTCTATGGAGAAGGACTACCAGCAGACCTATGAGGGTTTCGACCCAAAGTCGTCGGAGAGTTATATTATCTTTGAGTTTATCCAGGGAAAAAATATGGAGCGCAGCGTGGAGTTGGCACGGATGATTCAACGTAGCGTATGCGATGGGGCAGAACGCCCCGACAAGGGAGTGCACCAAGCTGGTTTCCTAGTGCTCCGCGAAACATCAATGCCCAGCTGTTTGATAG
>CAVKHB010000189.1:0-3146 GCA_963656005.1 Coriobacteriaceae bacterium | reverse complement strand
CAATGCATCCTCTTCAAGATGTATCAACAGTTCAAGGTTGCCTTGAAGTGATGTATGACCTTCTTGGAAAACTTAGTGCCATTACAGGTATGGATTGGGGAACCTTGCAACCATGTGCAGGCGCTCATGGAGAATATACTGGGCTGAAGATTATTAGAAATTACTTCCTTGATAAGAAGGATTTTGCTCGAACAAAGATTCTGGTTCCAGAATCGGCCCATGGAACAAATCCAGCAAGTGCGGCAGTCAATGGTTTTGAAGTAGTTCAGGTATTGACAGACAAGCGAGGTCTTGTAGACCTTGAAGACTTAAAATCAAAACTTAGCCCAGAGGTTGCTGGTATCATGCTTACCAACCCAAGTACTCTTGGTCTTTTTGAGCAGGATATTCTTCAAATATCAAAACTTGTGCATGAGGCGGGAGGCTTACTTTACTATGATGGAGCAAACCTCAATGCTATCTTGGGTAAGGCTCGTCCTGGCGACATGGGTTTTGATGTTGTACATCTTAATCTTCACAAAACCTTTGCAACCCCTCATGGTGGTGGTGGCCCTGGCAGTGGTCCAGTTCTTGTTAAAAAGAATCTTGTTCCATTTATTCCAAGCCCAGACGTAGTTAAAAAAGAGGACGGTACTTACGATTTTAATTGGAATCTTCCTCTTTCAATTGGTAAGGTTAGTACCTTCTGGGGAAATTTCCTTGTGTTCTTAAAAGCCTATGCCTTCATCCTTTCAATGGGTAAGACAGGTCTTAAAGAATGTGGAGAAGGTGCTGTTCTTAATGCAAACTACATTCTTGCTCGCTTGAAAGACTCTTATGAAGTTCCTTACGGCAATAGATGTATGCATGAATTTGTAATGAGCCTTTCTAAGTTAAAAGATGAGACTGGTGTAACTGCAATAGATGTGGCAAAGGGCTTGTTGGATAGAGGTTATCATCCACCTACAATGTACTTCCCAATGATTGTACATGAAGCCTTGATGATAGAGCCTACAGAAAGTGAAGCAAAGGAAACTTTGGATGCCTTCTGTGATGCAATGCTTGAACTTCATGATTTAGCGTACAAGGATGCTCAAAAGCTCCATAACGCGCCAGAGAAAACTGTCATTGGCAGAGTTGATGAAGTAATGGCAGCAAAGAATCCAATTGTTCACGAGTAAAGGTCACCAGTAAGGAGAAACCCATGTCAGAGATACTAATAAAAAACGGTTTAGTTGTAGATAACAACCAAATGAAAAAAGCCGATATTCTCATAAAAGATGGTCTAATTATACAGATTGCAGAAAAAATTCAAGCCAACACTTGTAATGAGGACATCAAAGTAGTGGATGCTGAAGGCAAAATAGTTATGCCAGGTCTCATTGATGCCCATACTCACTACCATCTTGTAAGCCGTGGAACCGTTACCTGTGATAGCTTTGTTCAAGGCTCCAGACTGGCAGCTTTTGGAGGCGTGACCACCGTGGTTGATTTTGCTGACCACAATAAAGGAATGGGCTTAGTTGACAGTGCTAACTTTAGGCTAGATGAGATGCGTCCCGGTATGGCAATTGACTACACAATCCACCAAGGCGTTTATGGACATGGCTATAACAGCACAATTGGCAAGCAGTTGGAAGATCTCAAGAAGATGGGTATTAAGACTCTAAAGATTTTCACAACCTATAGAAATACGGGCTATCTCATTGAGAATCAGGACGACCTTTTAGATCTCTTTCAAAATGCAAAGCGCCTTGGAATGATGGTTTGCGCTCATTGCGAGTTTAATCCCTTGATTGAGGAGCTCTCTGACAACTGGACAGGTGATTTTTCTCCAGCTTCCCATGCAAAACTCAGACCAGCAGAGGCGGAAGGTAAGGCCATTGATCTATTTGGTTCAATAGCGCTTAAGGCCAATTGTCCACTTTATGTGGTTCATGTTTCCTCCAAATGCGGTCTTGATGCAGTAAGACGTCTGCGCGAGAAAGGGCTAGAGGTTTACGTGGAGACAACGCCACACTATCTTTTCTTGGATAAAAGCTATCTTGAAGGCTCCGATGCTTCCTTGTACGTGATGACGCCACCTTTGAGAGATAAGGCCGATAACGTAGCTCTTCAGTCTGCAGTTGAGGACGGCGAGGTTCAAGTCATTGCAACAGATCACTGCGCCTTTACCCGAGAGCAAAAACTTTCCAGCTCAGATTGCAGGACAATTTATCCTGGAATTCCTGGCACGGAAGAAATGTTTATTCTTCTCAATACATTCCGCGAAAAGGAAGTTGCTTCCGGCAAGAACTTCCCACTGACCAAGTTGGTTGAGCTCATGAGCACCAATCCAGCCAAGCTATTTGGTATCTACCCACAAAAGGGCTCCCTTGAAATAGGTACAGATGCCGATATTTGTATTTTTGATTCTTCTGTAAAGTGGATTTTGGAAGATGATAACGTTCATTCTGCCTCCCTGTACACGCCTTACAGAGGTTTCAAAGTTCAAGGCAAGGCTTTCATGACCATCCTCAGAGGAAAGGTCATTATGGAAAATGGCCAGTACTATGGATGTCCAGGAGAAGGACATTTCCTCAAACAATGCTAAATTCAAATTCCAAGAGGTGTTGAATGATTAAGACGATAGTTTTTGATTTTCAAGAAATAAAACTCTCAGAAGATTGCAACTTTCTTAAAAATGCCAAGAAGGCCGGCTTGAAATTTGGCTTCATAGGAAGAGAGTCAAAAATTTTTAAGGAAAGACCAAATCCAGAGCTTTATCAGCATTCTTTCTTAAACTTGGGTTCAAGTGCAGATGAAACCGTTATTATTGGAGACAGCCCAGAAACTCAAAGGACTGCAAGAAATGCAAAATGTATTTCAATTGGTGTTGGCACTCGTACGCTAGAAAGAAAATTAATACTAAAAGGTTCGGATCTCGTATTGGAAAGCCTTGATCAGTTTCCAAACTTTTCTACCTTTGAAGAGTTTGATTCTCTTTTAGATAAAGAAATTAAAGCGTTTTATGATAGAACCATCATTGGAACCCTAATAGAAACAGCCATTGAAACTAGGAAAAATGCTTATGCGCCTTACTCAAATTTCAAAGTAGGTGCTGGGCTTCTAACTGAAAATGGCAACGTCTATGGCGGATGCAATGTGGAAAATGCCTCTTTTGGTGC
>CAVKHB010000188.1:0-3158 GCA_963656005.1 Coriobacteriaceae bacterium | reverse complement strand
TAACAAGTCAACATCTTTGGTTTCAATATTTGCGTCTTTGCAAAGCTCAACCACAGTTGGAACGAGTCTTTCTGAATGTTGAACGCTCTTGCCTTGTGATCTTCTTACTTCTGAAAAAGAATTGGTGTAAATTGCAACGGTAAGTGCTTGTGAGGATGTATCGGTAACAAGAATATTCATGTCTATTTGTCTCCCGCGCTGTTCTTGCTGTCAATTGTGACAGTTCTACTTTGGTCTGGATTGACAGTGATGTTGATGAAAACGGTGTCCTTTGGGAGCATTTCATTGATAATTTCGCTCCATTCTATCAGACATACGCCATTGGAGTAGAGCATATCCTCTCCGCCAATCATCTCAAAGTCTTCTTGAGATGTGATTCTATAAAGATCCATGTGATACATTGGAAGTGTTCCATCATATTCCTGAACCAGAGTAAAAGTAGGGCTAACTATTGCTTCTTCTATGCCTAGGCTTCTAGCAACGCCTCTAGCAAAAACTGTTTTTCCCGCACCTAAGCTTCCACGTAAGGAAATCACCATTCCTGGTTTTGCAATTTTACCAAACCTATTGCCCAGCTTTACCATATCGTCTTCAGCTTTGCAGATTACTTCTTCATGCATACCTTAATTGTCCTTTTTAAATTTCAATGTGAAATTTGTTTTCCTCTTTTTCTTTCTTGTGAAGTTCATCAAACTGTTCATCCGTGTAAACCTCTTCATTGATGACATCACCAATTTTGTCGCCAGTTTTCCTTTCATATTCTTCTATTAAGAATTTGAGCTGAGGGTCTTCTGGGTCAATGGTTCTTGCTTTCTCAAGAAGTTCTCTACATTCGGTGAATTCTTCGTCTGAAAGGTGCAAGAATGCAAGGTTAACCACATAAACAATGTCTTCTTCATCTAAGTCTACTGCAATCTGCAAATAGTTTTTTGCAAGCTCCAAGTCTCCATGTTCACGCGCACAGATTGAAAGTTCGTTGTAAACTTCTGCGTTATTAGACTCAATCCTTAGGCTCTCAAGAAGATCTTTTTGCGCTCCATCATAGTCTTCAAGCGTTCTTTTTGCCCAACCTCGGATAAAGTAGGCTTCCCAAGATTTCTCTCCAGAAGCCAAATATTTGTTGATTACAGTGATGGCTTCATCTGCACAACCCATCATCATTTTGTCATAGGCGTAAAGGATTTGATCCTTGGAATCCAGCATTTTATTGAAATTATCCAAGGTCTTTTCTGCCTGCTTGCGCTTTTTTTCGTCCTTTTCAAGTTGTACATAGCGCGCTAGATTGTCGCGGGCGCTTTCAATATCGCCGTGTCTCATGTGAAAAGCGGAAATCTCACTATAAGCTGGTGCATAGTTAGGGTAGGCTTTAATGCATTCGTTCAGAACCTGAAGGATTTTATCGTCATAGATATCGGCCTTGACGTGGTCGGAATTATTGTGAAATTCAACCGTCATTTGCGCGTATAAGACTGCAAGATTGATGTAGCTTTCTGGCGCCTTTGTGATGTTTTTGACCGCAAGCATCAGCTCGAGTGCAAAGTCGAATTCTTTTTTCTTGCTCTTGGAGATGGCTGCAAGGTTCAGTTCTTGGGCTACGTTAGGCTGAAGGCTGAGAAGAACCTCCCTGTAGTAGTCTGTATCTTTGTTGTCTGCGTCCCATGCAAGAACCTTAATCAGTCCAGCTACTATGCTGTTAAAGTCAATGTCTTCTGGCTTCTGACCTGACTGAAATTGTACTGGAAGAGGGGTATTGGCCTTGAGTACTGTATCGCCAATTTTTCTGTCGCCGGGTAAAGTAATGAATTGAACATCCTTGAGTTTTTCTATCATACTTTAAATATATATCTTTTTCCCTTGTGGATAAAGTGCATTGAGTTGGGATTAAGTTGGGAGGTTTTCATGTTGCCGTATTTTGCTGAAGAAGAAATGCTCAAACCTAGTTCAATCATTAGCGAGCGCAATAATATGCCAAATACCCTTATCATCATGTGGTCTTTTAGCTTGTTTAATGCCTTAAAAGACCAGTTTAAGTGTTCAACTCTCTCTACCTTTAAATGTGGTGTTCGCTGTCCAGTTTATGGTTTTAAGTACAAAGGACAAGAGCTTGCTTGCGTCCTTCTTCCCATTGGTGCTCCAGTTGTAGCTGGCTTTCTTGAAGAATACTTTGTTCGTGGAGTGAAACGCTTTGTCTGTATTGGGACCTGTGGCTCTTTGTCTTCCGAGACACAGGGCAAATTAATTGTTCCCACTTATGCTTATAGGGATGAGGGTACAAGTTGGCATTATGCTCCACATGATAGTCCTTGGATTAAAATTAAGACTTCTATGGAAACCTCTGCCATTTTGGATGGACTTGGAGTTCCTAATATCAGTGGTAGAGTGTGGACCAATGATGCATTTTATAGAGAGACGCCCTCTGCGGTTAAACTGATGAAAGAACAAGGCTGCCTTGCCGTTGAAATGGAATGTGCTGCCGTCATGGCTGTTGCCCAGTATAGAGGGGCAGCCTGCTATCAAATGCTTTTCCCTGCCGATCTACTTGAAGGCCCCTACTGGAATTCTGGCTCTTTTGGCAAGCGTAGTCGTTCTCTGAACGACAAGTTGGCCAAAATTGCCCTTGATGTGGCCGTCTTGGTTTAGCTTATGCCTTGATTTCATTGTGCCACTTTTGATTTTTCTACTAATTTTGCCATTAAAAAACCGCTTTTAAGTAGACTTTTCTCTAGCCCTGTGTACATAGGAGGGTCAAAAACCGGCTTTAATGTACACTTGTGTACATAAACGGCCTTAAAAGTGGCTTTCATGTACACTTTTACGTAGGCCAGTCCCCCTAAGCCTAACAAAAGTTCCGCTCAAGTAGATTTTGCAAAGCCAAAGCTTACATTCGCCGAGCACTTTAGTGTTAAACTTACAACAAGCCAAGACATGAGTCCTCTAATGATTTTGCCACACTAGCACTGTAGATATGCATCATCACTTTTTGTTCTGCATCATCTGTTTGCTTCTTCTTAATTGCGCCACCAAGGAGGTTAATATTACCAAACCAAACTTCGTTTGAATCTATGACAGCAAATCTTAGAAAATCACACTGAGAGTGTATTACAGTAAAAAATTGCTCTTTGAAAAAGGTTAGCGACTCTGTTTGAGCTTCCTTATTG
>CAVKHB010000187.1:0-3166 GCA_963656005.1 Coriobacteriaceae bacterium | reverse complement strand
CTACAACATGGCGGACACTTACTTTGTAGGACTTACAAAGAGTAACCACATGTTAACCGCCGTTACAATATGCATGCCAGCATTTATGATTCTTACCGCCATGGCAAACCTCTTTGGCGTAGGAGGTTCTAGTGTTATATCAAGGGCCCTAGGAAAAGCAAACTATGACAGAGCGAAGTCTACCTGTGCCTTTTCTTTCTGGGGATGCACTGTTTTGACCATTCTCTACTCTGCTCTTGTATACGTATTTATCAATCCAGTAATAAATGCCCTTGGTGGAACAGATCCAATGGTACACGAGTATGCTAAGACATATCTCTTTTATACCGTTGTACTTGGAGGCCTCTTCACCTCCATGAATGCCCTCATGGCACATCTTGTAAGATCGGAGGGCAAAGCCCTTCATGCAAGTATCGGGGTAGTTATTGGTGGAGTCCTCAACATAGCTTTAGACCCTCTTTTCATGTTTGTCATTCTCGAGCCAGGCAATGAAGTTGCAGGTGCCGCCATTGCAACCGCACTCTCAAATGTAGTCTCCTTCTTCTATTACGTGGTGATTTTTGCCATAAGCAGAAAACAGAAAAGCATTTTGTGCGTAAAATTGACAAACGAATCGTTCAAAAACAACATTCCTTCCTGCGTTTTAGATGCGGGCTTACCTGCCTGTATAATGACGCTGGCAGAAAACATCTCTTACGCCATCCTCGATAAACTTATGTCCTACAACGGCTTAGCAGCTCAGGCAGGCATTGGAGTTGCAAAAAAAGTCAACATGTTGGCGCATTCAATAGTCAGAGGCGTCACACAGGGAGCCCTCCCCCTTCTGGGCTATTCATACTCATGCGGGAACAGAATCAAAACAAAAAAAACAGTTGGCGCCACTGTCCTGATATCGGCCTCCGCAGCCATGCTTTGCACCGTCGTCAACCTTCTTTTTGCAAACCATGTCATTGGCGTCTTCATCCACGAAACTAATGAAGCCCACATCTATGGTATCAAATTCCTGCGCATCTTGTGCGTTGGCGCTCCGTTCTCGGCAGTGACCTACACCTTCATCTCGTTCTTCCAAGCAGTTGGTCACGGCAAAAAGTCCTTCATTCTTGCACTGCTCAGAAAAGGCATCTTGGACATCCCACTTATGTTCATCCTCCAACATCTGGTCACCATATATGGCATAGTCCTTGCCACCCCGATAACCGATGCAATTTGTTTTGTAGTATCACTTTGTCTGTTCTCTAAATTCTCAGAAAAGCACCTTGCCGCTAACAAAGCAAGAAAAATATACAACCCTCTAACAGGAAAAAATGAGGTGGTAACTGAAATTGCAGGAGGAAATAAATGAGCAAACTCATTGGCCTTCCCATAGAAAATCTCAGCCTTATCAGGGACATAAATATAATCTACCCAAAGGACTATGAAAACCTGCAGACCATCCAAGACATAGTTGAATTATACAACAGGTTGTAGGACTCGCCCTTGCGTCGGCCTCCTGTAGGGTCGGCTTCAGGCCGCCTCGCTGCAAACGCTTCCCTGCCGGGGCTTTTGTCTATCGCTCGATTCTCGTCCTAACAAACCCATAAAAACAAAGGACCCACAGCTTTCCTGTGGATCCTTTCTTTTTAGCAGGGGTAGGACTCGAACCTACGGCCTCCAGGTTATGAGCCTGGCGAGCTGCCAACTGCTCCACCCTGCGTCGATTGCCTAATCAAGTTACGATTTTTAACAAAAAGTGTCAATGCCCCTTTCTAGTGCTCCTCCCCGCCTTCCAGCAGCACAGCAGCACAGCCTCCTAGCAAAGCCTTAAAAAGTTGATAGAAATTCGCTTTTGGTATACCATATGTACACTATGAAAGTCGTAATTTTAGGTGCAGGGCGCAGAGGAATACGACTGGCCAAGCACTTAGTTGAAGAAAACAAAGACGTCATCATCATTGACGAACATGCAGATGACGTAAGTAAAGCAATGGCAAAAGTAGATTGCCTTGCCATCACTGGCAGTGGTACAAACCTTGAAGACATGCGAGAAGCAGGCCTTAACGAGGCTAATGCATTCATTGCACTCACCGGCTCAGATGAAACCAACCTAGTATCCTGTGGCATAGCAGCATCGGAATTTAAAGTGCCCTTGACCATAGCCTCCATTCGTAACCTATCCTATACTGGTGCAAATGGAATCACCAATTCGCTCATGGGAATTAGCCATCTGGTCAATCCAAGCCAAGAAACGGCGCAACACATATATCAAGACATAGAGCGTGGCATCTACAGCGATATCATCTCCTTTGACAGCTCCTCGCTTGTGCTTTACAACGTCTACGTGGAGGCAAAATCGCAATTTGCATCGCTTCCAGTCAAAGAAGTCAGGCAAAAAATCGAAGGAAACTTCATCATAGCTGCCCTGAACCGCAACGGCCAAGCAATAGTGCCAAGTGGCGACACAGTAATCCTTCCAGGCGACACCTTAAGCCTTGTAGCAAAAGAAGATAGCGTTGAGGCCATCTTAAAAACAGTTGGCCGCAGAAGGCAAAAACCGCGCAAGATAGTCATAGTTGGCGCCGGCGAGGTCACAGATTACCTAATCTGCCGCTTCACCAAAGCACAACGCAAAAACCTCATAGTCATAGAAAAATCCAAGGAAGTCAGCCAGACCATGGCCACCAAATATCCCGATGTCCTTGTCCTTAATGCCGATATCACAAACGAAAGCATCTTTGAAGAAGAAGACCTCGCCGATAGCGACCTAATCTTGTGCCTAACAGACAGCGATGAACTGAACATCATCACCGCAAGCTATGCAAAGCACTTTGGCGTCAAAAACAGCATGGCACTTGTAAATAGAAATCCAAACTACCTCAGAATGGCAAGCCACATGGACATAGACAGTGTCATCTCAACTCAAGATGTAACTGTTGATTCCATAAAGAAATACCTACATGGCAACAACATAGCAAGTATGCACTCATTATTTGACGAGCAAATTGAAGCCTTTGAATATGAAGTGCCAGAAACGGCCAAGATTGTAGGTAAAGCACTAAAAGATATAAACATGAGAGGCAAAGGAATCATAGCAGGTGTAACAAAGAAAAATGGAAGCACAACAATCCCAGGTGGCCTTTATGTAATCCAACCTGAAGACACACTAATTCTTGTTGTAGAACGCAAAGCC
>CAVKHB010000186.1:1511-3182 GCA_963656005.1 Coriobacteriaceae bacterium | reverse complement strand
AACATATTTCCGCACAACTGCTGAAATATGTTAACTTTATGTGTTAAAAAATGTTTGAGTGATCTTTGAGGCCAGCTGGCGATGTTTAGGAATTGGTTCAAGAGAATGTTGTTCTATTTAGGCCATATCCAGCATCAGAAGGAAGTTTATTTGCATATATTTTTCTTCAACTGCATGTATATACAATAAATACATGTAATTTATTTGCCTAGACTATTGAAAAACTAAATGTAAAATGCTTTAATATATGCAATTCTTAAAAGGAGTATGCAAATATGAAACGCTATGGCTATTCTTTTCTTCGAAATATTACAATTCCAGTAAACTTCTTAAATATGACGAACAGCATATATACACTTCGAAGTATTGCTAATGATAAGAAGCATAATTATCCGGATCTTTTTACCGCATTAAAGAAGATAGCCCTTGTTCAATCAGTAAAAAGCAGTAATGCCATTGAGGGAATTGTTACGACAGACAAGAGGATTGAGGATATCATTAATAGAAGTTCCGCGCCACTTAATCATAACGAACAGGAAATTGCTGGATATCGTGATGCGTTGGATATGATTCACACACATTACGAGGCTCTTTCCGTAAATGAAGAAACCATACAAGAACTACACAGAATTTTGTTTTCTCAGACTGACAGTGGATTTGGTGGAAAGTATAAAAGCGAAAACAATATCATAAGAGAGGTCGGTGCCGATGGAACAAGTCTCGTGCGTTGGACTCCTGTCTCTGCACAAGATACACCTGAAGCTATGAAGGAACTGATTTATGCGTATATAGATGCCAGAGACGATGCAAGCATCAATCAGCTTCTCTTGATTCCCTGTTTTATTTTAGACTTTCTTTGTATTCATCCGTTTCGTGACGGAAATGGACGTATGAGTAGACTTCTTTCTTTATTGCTTCTATATAAAGCTGGATTTGATGTTTCAATGTATGTTTCTTTTGAGGAACAAATTAACAACATGAAGGCGTCCTACTATGAAGCTTTGAAACAAAGTTCTATCGGCTGGAATGAAAACGCCAACAGTTATATTCCTTTTATGGAAAACTTCCTCTATACCCTTTATCTTTGCTATAAAGAACTTGATAGAAGATTCTTGACGCTTGGCAGCAACAAGGTAAGCAAGAAGCAACGTGTGGAACAAACCGTACTTTCCGCTATAATCCCCATTTCCAAGAAAGAGATTATGGACATTTTGCCAGACGTTTCCATGACAACCGTGGAGCAGATTCTCGGTGACATGATAAGGGACGGCCGTATTAAAAGAATTGGAACAACCAGAAAGGCAAGATACATGAAAAACAATCTGTCAAGTTGAGCAATTTTATCCGAACTTGATCAACTTGTTGGAGTCTAAAACTAATAATTAGGTCACGATAGAGTTATACAGACCGGTAACTCCTTCAATTGTTTTTTTACTCATATTAGCAAAGAAAATAGCAAAAACAATAAAAGATAACGATAATCCTTACAAGGAGAAGCTTTTCTCTGCAAAACCTGATGTATACAGGACTGAAGATTACAAATTGCGTGGCAAACGTGTGTGATTGGGGCATGCTCTTTTTATTTCACAACCCCAAATTTTAGACTTTAACTTACGAAAACACGCTTATGGCTATTTGGCTGATAGTAGCATCTGTAAATAAACAACAGCT
>CAVKHB010000186.1:0-1501 GCA_963656005.1 Coriobacteriaceae bacterium | reverse complement strand
GATAAACGGTTTCATAATCATCATAAAGTCCATAAAAACGGATTGAGTAATTATCATTTACCATTTTGGCTAAATTAGTTGCATCACTGGTTTTGAGCAAAACACTAAATTCTTCTGTAACATAGGCATTCCTTTTAACATCTGATTTAATGCTCCAATACAAGTTAGATTTAGTCCATTTATACTGTGAGTTGTAGAACACAACTTTATCAACATATAGCCAGTCTTTATCATAGTATTGTCCTTCAAGGTTGTTTTGAAGCTTACCTCTAGAATCAATGGTAAAACTAAAGAATGCATAAGTGTTCTTAAAACCTTTTGGGGCAATATAGTAGCAACGTTCTAAACTGTCATAGGCAACTTCAATCTTATTTTCTTTATAATATTGTATAAAGGCATCCTTAAAAATTTGCGCATTTTCTTCTGAAAGTTTTGCATAACTAGCTATGTTTGTTGCAGCACTTTCTAATTGAGCATCATTCATAGTTGCGCACGATACTAATAATGGAACAAGTAGCATAACTAACAATATTTTTTTCATTTTATCTTCCTTTGTTTTTAACCTAATTCATTGTGAATCCAGCCTAGAACTTTTCCTAGAATACGAACATTTTCAGAAGAAACAGTGCGGGGTGGATAGTTTTTGTTTGCACTAATGATGGTCAACTTCTTTTCAATAGCATCAAAAGAAAGACGTTTTACCATGACTTCACCTAGAAGACTTATGACATATATCCCTTCTTGGTCAATGAGTCCAAGTGAGAAAATCACGCAATCATTAGGAAAAATATTGGCATCTATCATAGAGTCCCCTTTGACTTCTGCACAAACGAGTGTAGTCTTATCAACACCCTTGGCCATCTGTGATAGCATATCAAATTTTCTGATGAAACATTCTTCAGGAAGAAGATTTTCACCAAAATCGGCTGAAATCTTCTGAGATATAAAAGGAATAGTTAAGACTCCATTCTTACTATTGTTAGAAGTCAAAACATCTGGGAAGAGATCTGGAATATCCATATCAAGAATTTTTGCAAACTCTTTAATCTTCTTTTGTGGAATATCATTTATTCCAAGTTCGATTTTATTAATGGAAGAGGTGGTTTTATATCCCATCTTCTTAGCAAGATCTTCTTGCGTCCATCCGAGTTCCTTGCGCCTTTTTGAAATAACTTGTCCTATGTGCATACCCCTAGCTTAGACGGGCAAAGATTGAAAATCAACAAAAACTGTTTTTTTTGTAAAAATCGATAGCCAATCTAAATTTTATAGTTTAGTGGACATTTGGATTAAGAATAAAGGAGGAAGAAAAGTCAAACATAAACTTTGAGTGGATTCAAACTTTCTCATTTAGCTGATTATGTTGGTATAACTTATTATTCCTTTATAGGAGGGTCTGTTGTTTGTGAGGCCTTTTACTTGCTAATTTCAAGGCTCTTTTTACTGGCCAATGTCACGTTTTGCAAAAATTGCTTCGATTGTGACATAAATGTAACATATT
>CAVKHB010000185.1:0-3196 GCA_963656005.1 Coriobacteriaceae bacterium | reverse complement strand
GCCTGTACTGAGATTTCTCCTTCTTCAGATAGAAACTTAAGAATTATTTCTTCTCTTTTATTTACGTTCATCTTGCGATTCTCTTTTTTTATTCTTTCGTTCTACTTTTGATTCTATTTCAAATTCCTTTTATTTTCAAGAAAAAGTTAAAAAAAAGCACCCTCATTTGAAGGTGCCTTAAAAAGATTGGCTTATGCTATGACACTATATAATACCAAAAATCATACCAATCGCTGCTTTTACCATTTTTTTGTTTAGTTCTATGCCATCACAGATAGATTTATCTATTTCAAATCCATCAACAGTTTCTCTCATAATTAGTTCAATTGGTCTATAAGTTTTACCATTTGCCATAAATGATTTAACTACTAGTTCAATTGTGACAAGTTCAGTTTCTGTATCTTCGGATTGTTTCATGCGAACTTCTCCACCAAGAGAAATATTTCCTGTAACGTCTTCGTCGTCATCTTTATATTTGTAAGAAACTTCAACGTCTTTTGCAGTCCAGAAAAATTCCGTTTTGTCCGTACTCGCAACTATTTCAATGGTTCCTTTTGCACTAGTTATTTCAAAACCGGTTTCAGTATTATCAATATCGTTAACTTTTAGTAAATATTCTATCATTTTGTTAGCAGCTGTTTTTGCATCTGCATCACCAGGTTCAGAACTATTGTATTTGGCTAAGTCATACTCACCTGCATCATCAGAGTCCATTAAGAAGGAATATTTGAAAAATACGTTTGCAAAGGTCTCAAAAAAATCAACTGTTGCCTGTTCTCTTTTCTCTGCCTCCTCAAGAGCCTTTTGGTCACAGCTAACAAATGAAACAAGCAAAAATACTGCTAAAAATGCGATTAAAACTTTCTTCATGTTTTACCCCTTTGTGATTTTATTCTGTTTAGTTATCCTACATCATACAAGACTTAGCTCTAGTTGTCAAAACAACACTCTCTGCCATTTAATGTGGAGGACTTTAAGGGTTGCACATTTGTGCAACCCTTAGCCTAGTATTTTCAAGTCATCATCACTTAAGTCTGTTTCCAAAAACCTCAAAGCTTCGTCTTTTAACGCAGATGCACAATATCCATAGCGTTTTCTTTGATTGATTAAGAAGAAGGCACCCAAAAGAGCAGAACAGAACTCGGCAAATACAATAGAAATCCAAATACCGTCCAAGCCCCAGAAGATAGGTAAAATCAATACGAATACAACTTGGAACAATAAGGTTCTGAGGGTAGAAATAAGAGCACTAACCACCCCGTTGTTTAAAGCGGTAAAGAAAGACGAACAATAAATTGCAAAGCCAGTAAACATAAATGAGAACGAATAGAAGAAGAAACCTCTAAGGGTCATCTGCACTAAGTCAGCATCATAGCTTACAAAAATCATGGTTAGCGGTTTTGAAAGGATTTCACCTGCCAGCACCATGAAGCCTCCAGCCACTAGCACTAAAGTCAGGCTTTTCTTAAATAGAGAAGCAAGCTCTTTCTTGTTACCAGAGCCATAGTTATAGCTGACAATAGGAGCCGTCCCAATAGAATAACCAATGAAAATACCAATAAAAACCAGCACAACATAAGTCATAGTACCATAGGCCGCAACACCATTTTCTCCAGCAAATTTCATAAGCTGAACATTGAAAAGGATACCAACAAGAGAAGATGAAACAGTGGACAAAAACTCTGAAGAACCATTTCCAAAAGCCTTCCAAAGAGCATCCCAATCAAATTCAAAGCGTCTTAATTTAAGCAAACTGTCGTTTTTCTTTGACATAAAATAGAATAGAGGAACAAGACCACCAACCATTTGACTCATAACAGTTGCAACAGCAGCACCATTAAGGCCGCAAGGAAAAACAGCAACAAAGAGCCAGTCAAAAACAATATTAGTAGAGCCCGCGGCAATAGTTGTAACAAGACCAAGTTGAGGCTTTCCTGCGGCAACAAAGAAACTTTGAAACTCGTATTGCAACAAAAGACCAACCAAGCCTAAAAGGACAATACGGCCGTAGGAAATGCAATAGTTAAGCATTTCTCCTGTTGCGCCAAGAGCCCTTGCAATAGAAGGCAACAACATAAAACCCACTGCTGAAAAGACAATTCCCAAAACAATTGCAACGCAAATGAACATAGAGAACAGCTTTTGCGCCTTCTTAGAGTCGCCTTCCCCCAAAGTCTTTGCAACTAAAGCACATCCGCCCGTGCCAAGCATGGTTCCAAGGGCACCCAAAATCATGATAACTGGGTAAATAAAATTCAAAGCAGCATACGCCGTCTTGCCCGTATAATTTGAGACAAAATAACCATCTACAACAAAATAAATAGATGTGAAAACCATCATTCCTATTGATGGCATAGTAAAACGTAACAACTTACGATACGTAAAATGATCCGATAATTGTATATTCATAATAAACCTCAGGTATTTGCTTGCGAGTTACATCTGAAAAAGACAGACAATCACGCTACCACTGGTTTGCTTGAATCTTTGTAAGCTTTCCTATCTCATCACGTAAAAGAGAGTTATATTTTTTGGTCACGGAAATTAACGCGCGCTTTTCCTCTTTATCCAAAGCACAGAACGCCTTTCTCTCAGCATTCAAAAGCGGGTCAATATACTTCCTACAGAATTCCTCACCCGCCTCCGTAAACCCGATATTTTTATTTTTCTTACTTCCTGGAACAAATTCCAATTTTATAAGACCATCCGCCTCCAACGACTTTAATGCAGAGTTGATAGTCTGTGGGCTATAGAACCAGTCTTTGCAAAAATCCTTTTGCGTACACGGCGTCCTATGGCTCCAAAGAGAATAAATAAACCACTGCTCTGCATCCGACAGCTTGCAAAACTTAGAGTAAGAATGATACATGGCATCAATGTCCTTGTACCCCTTATCAATGTCCTTTAGAGCTGTCTTAATATCAATTTCTTGGATGTCTTCGCCATTCTGGGCCATAATTTCACCACCACGCCTCTTCAGACGTCTCCCCCATTTAATCCGATTTCGGATAAAATGTCAACACCCTCCACAAGCCTCTCCATAAATATAAAGGCACTACCGGAATAAAACACTAAAATTTTATACCAAGTTTATTACCAAGTTTATTACCAAGAAACTATGTACAAAATAAAAAACACATGATAATCTATTTATGAAAGGAAAATGTGGCAAATGGATAATGTAATAGATGTAATA
>CAVKHB010000184.1:0-3207 GCA_963656005.1 Coriobacteriaceae bacterium | reverse complement strand
GTAGCCAACTACAGCACACAGAGCGCACATACCAACTCTTGCAATTGTAAGGTAAGAAATTGAGGTAGCAATGCCTTCTGGCAGGGTGAATACTGCACCTGAGAACAGAAGCTCAAAAATCAGAACAAATGGCATAATTGTCATTGCAGCTGTTGTTGTTTTTGAGATAGCTGAGATTAAAAGGGCAAGCATGTCCGCCGAGAAGGTAATAAGGAACAAGGTTACCAATAAATCCATTCCAAGTAGAGGGAGAACTGTTCCCTTAAATGGCAACTTTATTCTAGTTAGATAAAGAACTCCCGTGGTGACAAAAGCTTGACAGAAACAGAGAAAGGCCTGGTAAATAACATGGGCCGAGATGTAGGCTCTTAGTGCCATACCGCAGCGGTGTTCTCTTTTAACAATTTCTCTTTCTCTACAAATTACTTGAACAGAATTAAAGAAACCATTCCAAATGCAAATACAAGAAAGAGCAAGAGAGCCTTTTAGGGTTCCTTCCATGTTGATGCCAAAAGAACCTTTGATAACGTAGGAAACAAGTCCTGCAATTAGAGCGGCCATTGCAACAACCTTCCAGTCTCCTATGTTGATAAACATTCTGAAAAACTTTCCAACATATATAGGAATTTGTCTAATCCAACCTCTGTATTGTTTAAAATTCATCTTTTTCATTTGGCTTTCCTCTCTTCTTCAAAACGTTCCATCAACTCGTCTGCTAAGCCTTCGCCGCCTTCTTCTTTGCGGTTAATCATCTTAACAACATCTTCCATCTTATCTTTTCCAAAGAACTGTTTTGCCTGATCAATTGGGCCATGGAATATTAAACGACCAGTTCTTTTCTCATCTTTTGCTATGACAATAACTTCGTCAAAAAGATCTAGGACTCTATCTGGAGAGTGGGTGATAACAATGACAATCTTTCCAGTTCTTGAAATATTGTGAAGCCTCTGCATCAAGTCATAGGCAAGAACTCCATCAAGTCCGGAATCTGGCTCGTCCAAAATAAATAGGGAAGGTTTTGTGACAAATTCCATGGAAATGGAGGTTCTCTTCTTTTGTCCTCCAGACTGCTTTGCAACTACATTGTCTTCAATGGGTTGTAGGCCAAAAATATCAAGAGTTTGCTCTATTTTCTCATTGGCTTCTTCTCGCTTTACGTTAGTAGGAAGTCTAAGTTTTGCGTAGTCTGTGACTGTCCTTTTGATTGTATCGTTATAACGAATAAGATCCTGCTGAGGGACAAAGCCAATGTCATGTTGAATTTCATGGAACTCTGTGTAGACATTGCGACCATTTAGGTATATTTCAGCTTTTGCTGGCTCATAGCCTGTTATTGCATTTAACAAGGTGGATTTTCCTGCTCCTGAGCCTCCAAGAAGTAAAACCATTTTTCCAGGCTCAATATTCAAACGAATATCCTTAAGGATGCATTTTTTCTTCAAACCAAAGGCCTTTTTCTCTATTCTTGATTTAAGGTCAACGGTGAGACCCTTATCTTTAACAGAAATTCCTTCAGTGGAAGTAGAATCATCTAAATCTTCTTCTTCAACTGTCTTGTAGGGCTGATATTTCTTTGAAAGTCCCAAAACCATGGTAGCTACGCCAGAGAATACAACACAAAGGAAAGTCCAACCTTTTTTTCTTTTTACTTGGAAGACTTTTACAAGATTGTAGTAGGCTTTAATTCTGAAAAACAGAACACAAATAGAAATTGGAAGAACAATAATACCCAAAACACTTGTAAATTTTTCTGAAAGATTAAGAGCTTCAAGAAATTCTCCTATGCCCAAGAGCAGTTCCATGATGAACCAAGGAATTCCAATTTCATCAACATCTGCACATTCGGAAACCTTGAAGACTCTTAGTACTGGCACCAATGCCCATTTTTTTTCAACCTTACATTTACCAAAAACGTGCCATAGCCCTATGGTAAACAGGATGAAATCTACAAGTTCAATAAAGTCATACAAATGCGAGTTCATGTAGTTTAGTATTTGCATTGTTGTTTCTCCCTAGCAAATTAATTTCAGTATGGATCTAGCAGCCTTACCTCTGTGGCTGTATTTATTCTTGTTTTCTTCTGAAAGTAGTGCCATTGGACTTTTTGCTTCATTGCAATAGAAAACCGGGTCAAACCCAAAACCCTGTTGTCCAATTTCGCTCTCTAAAATTCTACCTTCTGCAATCTCTTGTGCACAATAGATGGTCCAGTCGTCTTGAATCAAGGTCAAGGCGCATACGTATCTTGCAGTTCTTTTGGCTTCTTCAACACCTTCTAACTTATCAAGTAGAAGCCGATTTTTCTGGTGCGCTTCTAATAGGGTTACGCCATCCTTACTTCCAAATCTAGCTGTTTTAATTCCAAGTAGACCGGGTAACGCATCTACAATGAGACCTGAGTCATCTGCCAAGACAGTATAATGGCTCAAATTAACAGTTTTTAATATTTTTTTAAGTGCTTTTGCCTTAATTAGGGCATTGTCAATGAAACTTTGTCCATCTTCAATACATTCAAAATCTATGCCTAAGTCTTTGGGTAAGAGAATTTGATGTCCAGAAAAAAGATCTCCAATTTCCTTCTTTTTATGTTCATTTGAACTAGCAAGAATTATTTTCATATTTTGAGAATAAAGCTTTTACATAAACAGTTCAATCGCATTTACAATAAATGTTGACTATATATTAAATAATAGAGCCTGTTCGTTTCCAATAGTTGTACTTTTTCCATGCCCGGGGAAAACTTTTGTGTCTTTTGGAAGCTCTAAAATTTTCTTTAAGGATTTTTTTATGTCCTCAAAGGAGCCTCCCAGGTCAGTTCTGCCGTAATTTCCACAAAATAGTGTATCGCCCGAGAAAAGAACGGCGTCTTTTTCCGAATACAGACAAATGCTGTCCTCTGTATGTCCCGGGGTGTAAAGAACCTTAAAAGGCCCAATCAAAGTTCCATCTTTGAGCAGTAAAGTTGGTTTTGGAATTTCAAAGTCTTCATCACTAAAGCATGTTTGAAAATAATAGTCTCTGAAGATGTACTGGGCTTGTAGCTTTATGTTGGAGGTAGAAAGCGCAGTTTTTTCACTTATCGCTATTATTGCATTAGGGTAGAGCTTGTGAATGGGGTTTAAAGCTCCAACATGGTCAAAATGCCCATGAGTTAGGATTATATATGTGGGATCACAAGAAAGATTTTCTTTAATTGCTTGTTGAATA
>CAVKHB010000183.1:0-3245 GCA_963656005.1 Coriobacteriaceae bacterium | reverse complement strand
CAGACTGTAAATCTGTTGGCTAAGCCTTCGAAGGTCCGAATCCTTCTCTCTCCAATAGTAAGGTCTTCTTCGTAAGGGGAAGACCTTGGTTGTCTAAAGTGGTTTCTGATGCGCAGTTGTTTCTACGAAAAAGGGCTTAATTTTGAATGCCAAGGTTGCAATTATTGCTGTAGCGCAGAACCGGGGTATGTTTTCCTAGGGGAAGAAGATGTAAAACAAATGTCAAATGCCTTAGGACTTAATCAGGAAGAATTTATTGAAACCTATTGTAGATACGTCCAAATGGGCTCTTTTAAGATGTTAAGTTTAAAAGAAAAGGACAACTACGATTGCATTTTCCTTTGCAAAGAGGGCTGCAAGGTTTACAAGGCAAGACCAAGACAGTGTAGAACCTATCCGTTTTGGGCACATGTTTTAGAAAGTGAAGAAAGCTGGAAGGAGGAAGCTAAGTCTTGTCCCGGAATTGGGAAAGGCAAACTTTACACAAAAAAGGAAATTGAAGAAAAACTTCAATACAGATTGGAAAACAAACCTATAATGATATTGTAGAGATGGCAAGGTATTCTGAAGCAGTAATTGAAAATATAAAAAATCGACTCACCATAAGCGAAGTTGTTTCTCAATATGTACAACTAAACAGAAGCGGAGGAAGGTTCTGGGGACTCTGTCCGTTCCATCATGAAAAAACACCATCTTTCACTGTAGTAGATGAGGGTGGCTTCTATAAATGCTTTGGTTGCGGGAAAGGTGGCTCAATTTTTGACTTTGTTATGGAAATGGAACACGTAACTTTCCCTGAAGCAGTTGAAATCCTTGCAAAAAAAGCTGGCATTGAGCTTAAAGAAGAAACTGCATCACAAAGAGAAGAGTATAAGAAACAAAAAGCCCTTCAAGAGCTGTATGAAAGAATAATGAAGTCCTTTCACCATATACTGTTATTCAATCCTGGCGCAGCTTATGCCAGACAGTATTTGGAAAAAAGAAAAGTCTCTAAACAAACTATTGAAAACTTCCAACTAGGTTATGCTCCAGAAAATCAAGAATGGCTTTATAACTTTCTAAAAAAGAACAATTATTCAGATGACGTTCTCAAAGAAAGTGGACTTTTTAGTAAGAATTTTGAAAAAGTACCACTGTTTAGAAACCGCATCATGTTCCCAATAAGAACCTGGCAGGGAAACTGTGTGGCCTTTGGAGCTCGCGACCTTTCAGGCGAAAGCAGAGCAAAATACATAAATACTCCAGATACAACAATTTACAGCAAGCGTCATGTTCTTTTTGGTTTTTACGAAAGCCTTCCAACGCTTAAAGAAAAGAAAGAAATCATCCTTTGTGAAGGCAACTTTGACGTAATTTCCTTGCACCAAGCAGGCCTCACATACGCCGTAGCGCCACTTGGGACAGCGTTCACGCCAGAGCAGGCCAAACTTATCAAAAGATATTGCAACAAGGTCAATGTCTTATTTGATTCCGATTCCGCTGGGCAGAATGCCACAGCAAAGGCTCTTCTCATTTGCCAAAAGATAGATTTGACCAATTTCGTAATCAAATTAGACGGAGCAAAAGATGCCTCTCAAATGCTGGAAGAGCAGGGGGCAGAAGCTTTGTTAAAAAGTTGTGTAAATTCTGTTACTGGCTTTTCTTATCTTGTATCTTCAGCCTTAAAAAGGTATGATATACGGCAGCCTAAAGGCAAATCATCTGTTTTCAAGGAGGTGAAATCGTATCTTGACGCAACAAGTTCAGAAATTGAGCGCCAAGGATACATAAAATATCTTGCGGATGTACTTCGCATCCCAGAGGGCAAAGTCACGAGTGACTACATGAGACAGCAGGAAATGGAACCTGAAGAAATACAACAAGACCAGGTTAAAAAGAAGCAATATAATCCGCTTAAAGTCTCAACAGAACTCAACGCAATGCTGCTATTGATGAAAAATAGAGACCTGTTTGATCGTTTTAGAAACAAGATAAAAGTATCGGATTTGACCGATACCCCAGCTAGAGAGCTATACACAGTTTTGGAAGACGCCTCAAGACAGGACATTAAGACCAATGAAGTCATACTTCAAATGATAGCAGACGAGCAGCTTAAAGACCTTGTGGTAAGTGCGCTGGTAGACCCAATGTATAATCGCGAAAATGCCGATAATACCTTGCGAGATGCAGTATATCAAATAAAGCTCCGCCATTTAGAAGAACAGCGAAATAGAGTAACACGGCTGTTAAGTAACGGTGAGATGGAAAATATGGATGCGGAGGAAGTAAAAAGACTGCTTTCTACTAAGGCTGAATTAGACCAAGATATTGTTGACCTCAAAAGAGAGATGGATGGTAAGGAAGGACAATGACAGAGGAAACTAGACAAGAAATATTGCAAAAACTAATCTATTCTGCACAAAACGAAAACAAGTTCACCTTAAGTGACCTTAAAGACTACTTGTTTGCCGAGCATGTAGACTCAGATGATGACATTGAATATTTCAAAAATCAGTTAACAAAGAAAAATTTACTCATTACGGAATCGGAAGACGAAGAAGGGGATGACTTCATTGACGAGCCACCAACAATGGACGAGGAAGAGGATGAAGATGATCTCTTGGGGTCTGAAGACGACGAAGATCTTCTCAGTGATGACTTAGATAGCCTTGATGAAACTGAGCCCGATACCTCTGATGATGAAAACGAAGATGAAGACGAGGATGAGGATGAAGAAGATGATGAAGATAGTATCAATGATAAAGATTCCTACACCAAAAACTTCATCATGGAAAACTTTAATGAAAGTTCAGGTCCAATAGATGCTCTTGCTAATATAGATGAGGATGTTGAACACGCCGTTCATAGACCTACAGTTCTTGGAACGGATAAGGGTGAGGCAAGTTCTGATGATCCAATTAGAGTCTATCTTAGAGAAATTGGTAAAGAAACCCTTCTTACCGCAGAAGAGGAAGTTGAACTCTCCAAGCAAATGGAAGAGGGCGCTTTAATTATCTCCAACGTCATTCACAAGTCGGGCATTATGATTACTTGCTTTGTTGAGATTCTTGAAAAACTCAACACCAAGTATGAAGAAGCAGAAGATTTTAATGCTAAAGACCAAAAAGAGCTTATAAATGAGCAAAAGCGATACTCAAATTTCTATAAGGACACTCTAAAAGAAGTTCAGAGTCAGCTTAGAAACTATGCAGAGCTTAAGCAAAACAAGTTAGCTTCCGGTGAAGAAATCCTTAAAAATGATGAGC
>CAVKHB010000182.1:0-3251 GCA_963656005.1 Coriobacteriaceae bacterium | reverse complement strand
CCTTTAACATTCTTTTTCCACTCAACTAAAGCTGTATCAATTTTTCTTTTAAATAGCATTTTACTTGTTTGTCCTAATAACTTTGTATTAGAATAACCTTTTATGCCTAAAAACGCAATGTAAATTTAGTGAAATACCCCAAAAAGCGCAGTGTAAAGCCGGCTTGTAAATCCAAATCTAAGAGGCATGAAGGCAGTTTGCAAAAACCTCTAGAGTGCTTTTATTATAATCAAAAACACAGGTATTATGCTATGATAGGCTGTGTTATGAGATAAATGCAGGAGGACAACATGAACGTGCCATTAAGTGAATATCCAAGACCTCAAATGAAAAGAGATAGCTATCTCTGCTTAAATGGGCAATGGAATCTCCAATTTATATCTGATGGAAAAGATGCAACAACGTACTCCATTTTGGTTCCTTATTCTCCCGAGAGCGTTTATAGTGGCGTTCAAAGAACTTTACAAGCACATGAGACAATGCGTTACAGCCGTCATGTGGTATTTCCTGAAGAAGTGAATTTTCAAACACATACGCTATTACTCCATTTTGGTGCCGTTGATTATAGAGCCTTAATTTATATCAACGGTAAACAAGTTTTTGAGCATATAGGTGGATATTTACCTTTTGAAATAGAGGTTCCCTTTAAGGAATTTAATTTGGATGTATTAGTTCAAGACCCAGGTGATACCAAAGAAATTTCACGTGGAAAGCAGAGTAGTCAGCCCGGAGGAATTTGGTACCCTCAAACTAGCGGAATTTGGCAAACCGTATGGATGGAAAAAGTTCCACATTCGTATATTAAGAGCTATAAACTTATTCCAGACCTTCAAGGTTTTTACATTACAGTTTTGATGAATGATAATTCTGCCTGTCCTTGTAGCTTGTTTTTACAAGGAAAAGAATATGAATTACAGACTGGAACAAGGACACGTATTGATATTCCAAATGGGCATCTGTGGTCGCCTGAGGATCCTTATCTTTATGATTTTGTTGTAACTGCTAACAAAGGAGCAGAAGAAGACAAAATCAGTGGTTATGTGGGACTCAGAACCTTTGGTGTTGGAAAGGATGAAAATGAAAACAATGTCCTATTATTAAATGGTAAGCCTTATTTTCATCATGGTCTCTTAGATCAAGGCTATTATCAGGATGGCTTTTATACTCCAAAATCAGACGAAGATTTTATTAACGATATTAAAACAGCAAAAGCTTTAGGGTTTAATACTCTAAGAAAACATATAAAAATTGAACCTCTACGGTGGTACTATCATTGCGACCAACTTGGAATGTTGGTTTGGCAAGACATGGTTTCAGGTGGTGGAAAATACAAGATTTCTACAGTGTCTCTTCCTTTGCTTTTTGGTTCGCATCTTAAAGATAACCAATATGAAAAATTTGCAAGAAGTGACGAGAAAGAACGTACGAAATGGGAACAGGAAGCCTGTGGAACCGTTGAGCTCTTATATAACGTTGTTTCACTTGCAATGTGGGTTCCTTTTAATGAAGGGTGGGGACAGTTTGACAGTGCAAGGATAGTTAAAAATCTAATGTCTCTTGATGATACCAGAACCATTGACCATGCCTCTGGTTGGCAAGATCAGAAAATAGGGGATTTTAAGAGCTTGCATGTTTATTTTAGGCCATACAGATTTCACAAGGACAAACTTGGGCGTTGCGTAATTCTTACTGAATTTGGAGGCTATGGTTATGACACCAATACCACAAAGAAGAAGAGTTTTAGCTATAAGAAACTGCGCTCCAAATTAGAACTAACCCAAGCGATTGTTAAGCTATACGAGAAACAAATTATTCCTGCAAAGGAAAAAGGGCTTGCTGCTTCAATTTACACACAGTTATCAGATGTGGAACAAGAAACAAATGGGCTTATAACCTACGACAGGAAAGACCTAAAAGTCCTTCAAAAGCCCATTTGCGAGATATCTAAAAAGCTGCTTGGCAAATGACACAGTGGACAAAATTAACGATTTTGCGGAAAAAGCTTTTAGTAACTGTTTCTCTTGTACATATCAATGAGGTCTTGGTATCTGCCAAGGATGGTGTCCATCAATTCTCCGCCCCAAGGAATTGGAATTGTGTTGTAGGCACATTCTCCCATCTTTTTTCTTTGTTCTTCAGGAAGCTTAAAAAAGCTTTCAATTTTGTCGCAAATAGCTTGGTCTTCGTCTTTTGCAACGAGGCCATTAATGCCATCTTGAATAACTTCTGCAGAACAGGAACCTTCTGCGACAAGTCCTGGGGTATATTGAGCTGCAGCTTCTCTTAAAACCATGGGAGCATTGTCATAGGTGGAAGGGAAGAGGAAAAGATCTGCAATGTAGTAAATGCAATCCAAAACCTCAAAATTCTGGAGATGCCCAGTCATGATAAGATTGGAGGTAATTCCGCATTTTTCTGCTAAATCTCTAACGCCTTGCTCGTCTGGCCCTTGCCCGGCTAGAACTAATTGGAAATCGGTACCTTGTTTTTTTAGAAGTCCACAGGATTCAATAACACGCTTGAGATTCTTCTTCCAGTTGATTTGTCCAACAAAAAGAATCACGGGCTTATCTCCATGAATGCCATATTGTGATCTTACTTGAGGAATTAAGTCTGCGTGAAGAACTCTTTTGTTTGTTCCGTTTTGCATGACAACTATGTTGCCCTTGTAACCGTATTCTCTAAGGGTTTCTCCTGTTCCTTCAGAGACGGCCCAAACTTCGTCGCACTGCTCGTAGAAGTTTGCAACCATTTTGGCCCCCATCTTTGCAACAGATTTCATCTTAGTTACTTCAAGGATATCGTCATAAAACTTTGTGTGGAAGGAGCCTACTACAGGAATGCCCTTTCGTTTTGCGTAGTGAATCCCTATGTTGCCTGCAAAAGCCGGGCCATGCACGTGGCAGATGTCCAAATCAATATGGCGCATTCTAGACACAAAATGAGGGTCTAGGTGTTTGAGCCCAATTCTCCATGGAAGTTTTGGGGATACTTTTACAGATAAAAAGTCTACTATTTCATAAGGGTAAATCCCTCTATAGCCAGTGTCGTACATTGGTGTTATTACATAAACTTCATTTCCACGTGCGGACATGGTATCGGCATAAGCCTTCATAACCCTTCCAACGCCGTCAAAAACAGGTATAAAAGATTCCCCAAATTGTCCAATAATCATAGTTTTCTCCGTGTGTGGCCATAAAGCCGGTGTTACAATCTAATTGCGTTTCTTGCTGAGAGAATAGCGTTTACTG
>CAVKHB010000181.1:0-3326 GCA_963656005.1 Coriobacteriaceae bacterium | reverse complement strand
CTTTAAGATAGCCCATTAATAAAAGTGCACCAGCTGCCAAGGCTAAGACTCTTATTGGATAGTCTTTAAAAAATGGAATGTGAATTACTCCATCCCATGAGCCAATAGGAATGAAGGTAATTGAACCAGAGCCAAAAACTTCTCTTATGATGGAAATAAGAGAAAGAGACATAGTAAAACCAAGTCCCATTCCAATTGCATCCAAGGCGGAATCCAAAACGGTATTCTTACTTGCAAAGGCCTCTGCTCTTCCAAGGATGATACAGTTTACAACAATCAAGGGAAGATAGACGCCAAGAGCTTCGTATACACTTGGCAAGAAGGCATGGAACACCATTTCAACAATTGTAACAAAGGAAGCTATGACAACAACATAGCAAGGTATTCTTACGCTACTTGGTATTATGTCTTTGAGCAACGAAATAAAGATATTACTGAACAAAAGTACAAATAATACCCCTGCTCCCATGCCAAGGGCGTTGATTAATTGAGTGGTAACGGCCAAGGTTGGACACATTCCAAGCATGATTATAAAGGTTGGGTTTTCTTTAAATAAACCCTTTGTTAATTCTTTTAAGTGTTTATTGTTACTCATTTTGTAGCCTCCTTTGTACTAAGAGACTTTATGTAATCTGAGCCCGTCTTTAGGGCACTGGATATACCGGTAAAGGTCATGGTTGCTCCACTTACGGCCGCAGAGTCTACTTCACTAAGCATGCTCTTGGTCGTTGGCACTGGATTGTTAGCTGTGCCAGTTCCAATAAACTTATCCATGTAACCTTCGTTTTCTGCCTTCTTTCCAACTCCTGGAGTTTCGCTGTTACTTACTAAGTTTACGTTGGAGACAGAACCATCGGTATTGAAGCTGGCTATGAGGGTGATGTCGCCTCCGTAGCCACGAGTATTCAGGCCTAGGATGTAGCCCACAACCTTGCCATTTGAAGAAAGCTCATGCATGTAGGAGATTGTGGAGTCGCCTATGGTGATTTCTGGCCCGATTTCGTTGCCATTTGCCACAACTTCAAGGGCTGCAGTGATCTTGTTTGCTTCGTACTTTTCAATATATGGCGTGGTGATGACGTTAATGGTGGCAAGTAAGACGGCTGCCACGGCGCAGATTGAGGCAAGTACTAATGTAGTTCTTAAATATTTACTCATTTAGATACCTCCCCAAAGAGCTTTGGCTTTACGAACCTATCTATGGTAGGTGTAATTATGTTCATCATAAGAATTGCAACGCTGGTGGCTTCTGGGAGTGAGCCAAAGCTTCTGAATAAGAAGGTTAAGGCGCCACAGCCGCATCCAAAGATTATCATACCTTTGTGCGTTACAGGAGATGTAACCATATCGGTTGCCATGAAGAAGGCTCCTAAGATTAAGCCTCCTCTGAAGATGTTGGCAAGCACCTCTCCTTGGAAAAAGCCAAGTCCTAGTGGTAGGCCGCCAAAGATGTAGGTTAAAATGGCAAATGAACCAATAAAAGATACTGGGATATGCCAGGTAATTACTTTAGCAAAAATAAGATAAAGACCACCAAGCAAAAGTAGGAATTTGGAAACTTCACCAATACAACCGGGGATGTTTCCAAAGAAGGCATCAACGTTGTAGGCGCTAATTCCTGTTAGAGCTTGAACCTTTTGTGCAAAGCTGGTGGTTTCTATTCCCTGTTGTGCAAGAATTTCCATGGAGTTCAATCCAACACTCTGTCCTGAAGATGCAATGGTCTTGATTAGAGACAAAGGTGAAGCTTGGCTAGCAATATCAACTGCATGGATAGTTTTGGGAAGTGTAAATGTGCTCATTTGAGAAGTAAAGGAGAAGAACACAAATACTCTTCCTGCCATTGCTGGGTTTGCCCAGTTGGCACCAAGTCCGCCAAAGGTCCACTTTACTACTGCTATTGCAAAGATGCTTGCAATGGCTGGAATAAAAAGTGGAATTGTTGAAGGCATGTTCATACCAACCAAAAGTCCAGTAACCAAGGCAGAACAATCCCAAATAGTGTTCTCTTTACTAACTAGACCCAAAAGATATTCGGTAAGAATTGCGCTGGCAGTTGCTACCAAAAGTACAACGGCGGCTCTAAGTCCAAAAGCATAGACGCCCCAAATACAGGATGGTAATAGAGCAAATACTACACTTAACATTATTTTTTGTGTGCTTGCCCCACTGTGAAGATGTGGAGAAGTTGTTACTGTTCTCATTTTTTCCTCCCCATTTTCTTTCCTAATTTCATTGCTTGAGCTAAATCAAGATGTGCAGGACAGGAGAAAGAACAAGAACCACATTCTTTACAGTCCATAAGATGAGAAGCCATGGCTTCTTCATATCTTTCATGTGTAATTAAGGCATAGAGTCTAGTTGGCTCAAGTCCAATTGGACAGGCTGCAACACAACGTCCACAATTAAGACAGGCGGTACTTTTCCTATTAACTTGGTCTTTTATTGCTAAAATGCCACTTGTACCCTTAACAATTGGAGTATTTTCATCAAAAAAGGCAAAACCCATCATTGGTCCGCCGTTGATAAGCTTATCGGGCTCTGAAGAGTAGCCTCCAGCATAAGCTATCAAGTCCTTTACTGGTGTTCCAATTGGAACAATTAAGTTGCACGGTCTATTAATACACTCCCCTGTTACAGAAACTACTCTTTCAATGAGTGGCTTGCCGTAAACTATTGCTTCATAGACTGCAAAGGTGGTTCCTACATTGATTACTACAGCCCCTACATCCAACGGGAGTTTTCCAGAAGGTATTTCTCTGCCTAAAGTGGCATTGATTAGCTGTTTTTCGTCTCCTTGAGGATACTTCATCTTAAGAAGCTGAACTTCAATTGGAAGTTGTCTTAGCTTAATTTCTTTTTCAAGAGCTTTAGCAGCATCGGTCTTATTGCACTCTATTCCAATGATTGTGCGTGCTGGATTGACAATCTTTCTGCAAATCATAATGCCTTCAAGAATTTCTTTTGTTCTTTCTAACATTGCTCTGTGGTCTGCAGTAAGATAGGGCTCGCATTCTACGCCGTTAATGATAAGTGCATCTACTTTTTTTCCAATTGGCACGGCAACTTTTACGTGCAGTGGGAAGGTTGCACCACCAAGACCTACTACACCTTTGTCTTTGATTTCTTCAATAAGTTGTTCACGTAAGAGGTTTTGGTAATCAATCTTTTTATTAAAAAGCTCTGGTTGCTGCGGGTCTGGTATAATGACAAATGCATCACAACAAACGCTGTTTGCTAGAGTGACTTTTTTTATATCCTTAATAGTGCCAGATACTGGACTATGAACATTTGCTGATATGAAGCTGGACGCTTCGCCTATCAAC
>CAVKHB010000180.1:0-3370 GCA_963656005.1 Coriobacteriaceae bacterium | reverse complement strand
CTTTACAACAGGAATTATAGCGCTACAGTAACGAGTAAGTCCGCAGAATTTTACAGCCACTTGTGGATCCAAAGTCTTAACATCCAGAAGGTATAAATCTAGGTAAGGGTCAATTAATTTGAGAGCCTGTACGCTCTCATAGCCCGAAGAATTCCACACAATTGGCAGTTTTAGGCCATTGTTCTTAGCAATTTGTAAAGATTGTACAATGGAAGGAATATAGTGCGTTCCTGTTACAAGATTAATAGAAGCTGCCCCAAAGTCTTGAAGTTTAAGCATCAAAGAAGCAAGTTCTTCAACTGAAACAGTAAGACCTTCATAACTTTCTTTTCCGCCCTCTTTAGCTTTAAAAGCATGACTTATTTGATAGTTTTGGCAGTATTGGCAATGGAGAGGACAACCACAGAAAAAGACCATCCCAGAGCCGTGTTCTCCAGTAATTGGAGGTTCTTCTCCCCTATGAAGTCCAACCCAAGCTATTTGCATATCGTTTGATTGTCCACAGACGCCTAGTTGACCAGAAGTCCTATCCACCCCGCATTCATTTGGACAAAGAGTACAGTGAGAATAGTAATTATTAATGTCTACCTTTTCTTCCATGCACATACCCTCCAAAGGAAAGCGAAAAAACAAAAGTCTAGGGGTAAGATGCTTGACCCTTAAACCCAAATATATCATTTTTATGGCTATGAGCATATTAGATTTTTTCAAAGGCCTAAACAAAAAAGGGTCAAAAAACAAGCAAACTGAAACAGAAAAACAGCCTATAGCTCAAGAGACAGAAAAACAACCAGAAGAGAGATTCATACTCTGTATAGACGGCGGTGGAATGAGAGGAATCATTCCTGTAATCTATCTAAAAAAGCTTGAAGAAGAAATTCTCAACTGCACGGGCAATAATAGTTTAGATTCCTATTTTGATCTTATTGCAGGTACTTCTACCGGCGGTTTGATTGCCCTTGCCCTCACCTGCCCATCTTCTTTTGGATACAAACTTTGCAAGAACGCACCACAGGTAAATCTTGATGAAGTTCTTGATTTGTATAGAACTATGGGTAAAGAGATTTTCCCATCCTCATCAAAATCTTCTACTGTAATAAGATATATAACTTCAACAAAATATCCAGAAACAGGAATTGAAACTTTATTAAACGACTGCTTTGCAGACAGTCTTATGGGTCAAGCCACTGTTCCCACTTTGATAATGAGTTATGATTTATTCAGTGGAACACCTATTGAGATAAGAAGCTATGAAGATAGATCTTTCTTAGTCAAGGATGCGGGAAGAGCAACGAGCGCTGCTCCAACCTATTTTCCTCCTTTAGTTAAAGATGGAAAGCTCTTGGTGGATGGTGGAGTGGTGGCAAACAACCCTGCAATATATGCCTATATTGAAGCAAAGAAACTCTACCCTAATTGCAAAAAGTTCAACCTTCTCTCTCTGAGTACGGGCGGGAAAAATCACACCATGACTTTTGATGAAACCAATGGGCTTTTAAATTGGAAAGATCAGGTCAGCCCAATGTATTCAACTGCTCAAAAATGCACAACAGATGTGGTTTTAAGGAACATGGACGATGTCAATTATGTTCGCATTGATGACCCTCTTGATTTTGACATTAAGATGGACGATACAAACCCAAGCAACATCAAGAAGATGGAAGAATTTGCCAAAGAAGTGGCAATAAAACATGAGAGCGTGTTTAAAGAATTTGCCTACGACCTAGTGAAATTACAACGCCAAGGCGCCAATGGCTGAACCTATAATTGGAGAATCTTCAATTTGAGTAAACTCTACATACCTACCCTTCTGAGCAAGGTAGTTCTTAAGATATTCAACAGTAAGATCCTTTAGATAAGGTGTTTTGTAGAATGTTGTGCCATCTGCATTGATTAAAACTGGATGTTCTTTGTCCTTACCAAAGTCTGTAATAAGAACCGCTGCAGCTAAGTTGACTGCAGTGAGTTTTGCAGCACGTGAGACATGAGCATTTAGTATTTCTTTCAACACATAAACATCCTGCATGCTAGAAAATTCTTCTCCAATGTATTCGTCAAAGACCTCATTGGCCTTAGAAAGCTCCAAGAAGGCGCTTAAATCCAGCGTTTCAACAGAATTAAAGGTTGGTGCAAATCTATCAAAATGATTAGCAAACATAGGGCTCAAAAGACCTTCGTCAATTGCAGCACGAATGATAAACCAACAAAGGTGCCCAAGATAAGCACCACTTATCATCTTTTCAAAGTTATAGGCTTTTGCGTTTTGCGTTGACGCCAAGAAAGCTTTATCTATGTCTCCCAAACTTAGTGAGAGAGAACCCGATTCAACATTGATAATTTGGTTTTCTGAAACCTCAATATCTTTTGGAAGCTTTAGAATTCTACTGCTCTTTTCAATGTAAGCAGTATTTGTACCCGTTCCCAAGATAAAACCAATGCACCCGTCATATTTGTTATCCATGTTCTGAGATTGCGTAGCAAGTAACGTGGAAACGGTATCGTTTAGGATAATAATTTTTTTATTTGAGACATCATGACCGCGAGAAGCCAGCTCAGAAAGAAGCCCTACTCCCAACTTTTTGCCCACAATTTCCGGGGCCTTGACTTCCTTACTCAGCGACAGAGGAATGCCATCGTGGTCAGGGAGAATTTGAGCTGCATAGGAAAAACAGAAGCCAATTCTATCACACTGGTCAATAATTCGCTTAAGTTCATCGGCAAAAAGGGAGAAAAATTCTTTTGCAGTGACCTCTCTATCGGAGCCAGGCATACGGGTTTTCTTGAACTCTTTTATCTCTGGCTTAAGCTCTGGAGAGAACTCAACAATACAAGTCCTAAGATTAGTTCCACCTGCATCAATGACAACCACCTTCTGGCCTGCCTTAGGTTTTCCATCCGGTGAGCAGTAGCTAGGAATCATTGGTAGCGAGCTGGGGTCTCCAGCAAGGCCTGCCTTCATCTCACGCAAAAAATATGCACAAAGCTCATCCATACTAATTTCATCGGGATTGAGATTGTGTCTATTCAAGAAATCCAAGACATTCGCCTGCATAAAAACCTCACTAGAACCTAAATTGCCCACCCTGAAAGTGATAGCTATTGATAATGTACTCGCCAACGGACGACACGACAACCTCTCCCTCGTCATTCACACTCATCACGAAATTGCCAGACACCGTCAGCGGTCTTTCCATTTTGGCCCCATATAGCCCGATATCTACGGTCATTCCAATACTCTGATTCGTATTTATTCGGGTTGTCCAAACATCTATAACATCCTCAAGGGTGGCACCTTCTGGATATGTAAAATTAATTGAGCCAGATAATAAGAAATCTCCATTTGAATAACCTCTTGAGCTCATAACAACAT
>CAVKHB010000179.1:0-3378 GCA_963656005.1 Coriobacteriaceae bacterium | reverse complement strand
GCAGGCCAAAGATATCGTTCTCTTTGATTAAATAGAGATCTTGTTATGAGGTGATACGGTGCAAAGGCAATGCGTTGCAATAGACTTAAAGTCCTTTTATGCCTCAGCTGAATGTGCAAGACGCAATCTTGACGCCTTGGATGTTAATTTGGTGGTTGCAGATGAAACTAGGACGGATAAAACTATTTGCCTTGCTGTATCGCCTTCACTAAAAGCCTATGGAATTAAAGGAAGATGTAGACTCTTTGAAGTAAAAGCCGCCGTAAAGGCTATTAATGAAAAGCGCCTGCAAAAGGCTGTGGGAAAAAACTTTGTTGGAAAAAGTGTCTCTGATAGTGAGCTAAAGGCAAATCCAAACTTGGAATTGGACTTTCTTATTGCAAAGCCAAATATGGCTTACTACCTGGAGATAAGTTCCAAAATTTACGAAATATATCTCAAATATGTAGCTCCTAGTGATATTCACGTTTATTCAATAGATGAAGTTTTCATGGATGTAACGCACTATCTTGCTATGTTCAGAATGACGGCAAGAGAGCTTGCAATGACAATGATTAGAGATGTGTTGGCAAGCACGGGAATTACCGCTACTGCGGGTATAGGCCCAAATTTTTACCTTTGCAAGGTGGCAATGGACATTGTTGCAAAGAAAATTCCAGCGGATAAAGACGGGGTGAGAATTGCTCAACTTGATGAGCTTGAGTATAGAAAACAGCTTTGGTCGCACGTTCCAATTACAGATTTTTGGCGTCTTGGAAGAGGCTATGCTCAACGGCTTGCTTCACTAGGGCTTTACACTATGGGAGATATTGCTAGGTTTTCTCTAAAAAACGAAGAAACTCTTTATAAGGTTTTTGGTGTTAATGCAGAGCTTCTAATTGACCATGCATGGGGCTATGAACCGTGTACAATGGAAGATATAAAAAATTACAAGCCCAAAAGTGGTGGCCTCAGCGTAGGGCAAGTTCTTTCCTGCCCATATGACTTTTCTAAGGCAAAACTTGTGGCTAAAGAGATGGCAGATGAGATTTCTTTTAGCCTTGTTGAAAAAAATCTTAAAGCAGATTCTGTTTCTCTTTTTGTTGCCTATGACCAAGATTATCCTCCTGAGTATGATGGTCCTTTGACGTTGGATTATTATGGTCGTCTTGCTCCAAAAGGCACACAGGGTCATGTTAAGTTCGATATTCCAACCTCTAGCGCCACTTTGTTAAAGAAGGCAGTAGCACAAATATTTGATGACATGGTTAATAAAAAGTTAGCGGTAAGAAGGCTGGGTCTTGGGGTGGAGTGTAAACAAAAGGCCTACAGTGAGCAGCCTAATCTTTTTACAGAAGAAATAAAGGAAATTTCGCCCAAGGAGAAGAAACAGCTTCAAACTGCGTTGGCTATCAAGAAAAAATTTGGCAAAAATATATTGATAAGGGCATCGGACTTAGAGGAGGGGGCAACGGCTAAGGCGAGAAACAACCAAATTGGAGGACACAATGCGTGAAGATAAAAAAACTCAAGCAGGTGAGGCTTGCAAGAGCCGTGGCACTGGCTATGATGATATAATTCAGCTTCCTCATTGGGAGCCTAAATATCACAAGAGGATGTCAAACAGTGAAAGGGCTGCGCAATTTGCTCCTTTTGCTGCGCTAACTGGATTTTCGGATGCGTTGGAGAAGGCGGAAAGAGAGCATTTGAAGAATTTCAAATAGCTGTTGCAAAATCTCTTAGAAGGTAAGTTCGTTGATGGTTGGAACTAGCTTGATAAGTTCAGACTTGTAGAATTCTATAAGGTTGTCGGCATTTGGCCCTTTACGGCGTATTGTGCGGCGCAATAAACGCATATAGCCAATGACTTTAGCCTTATTCTCTACTTCCTTGATGCGGTTTTCGTCGTCCGTTCCAAGATACATTGCAAGGGCTTTGTGCCAGAACAGTGTGCTCACTTCATAAGGAATTCTGAGGAAGTGCAGGACAACCTCGTGGTCAAGTTGGGAAAAGCCCACAAAGGCATTAAACATTGAGCCCAGTTCAAAGATTGGATGACCGGTGCATAGCGTGTCCATATCAATAAGTAAGGCCTCTCCGTTGCGAACCATAACATTGTTAGTGTGATAATCGCCATGCAGCATTGTTAGCTGTTGTGGAATGGCCTGTACCATTTCATACAGTTTATTACCAATTTCTTCTGGTAAATATTCTTTATCGAATTCTGCCCAACCCAAGGCAACCTGCTTCATGTCTGGCAGTTCGCCGGGTTTTAATTGCGTGCTGTGAATCTGCTTTAGCATGTCAACAAAGTATTTAAGAGGGAGATCTAGGTGTTCTGGATCCTTTTTTATCAGTTTTGAAAGGGAAGTTGCCTGAAGAAGCTCCATTACTGTGCCGTAGCTATTTCCAACAAGTACAACGTCATAGGGGATTGCTGTGTTTATCCCAAGAACAAATGCTTTGCGCGCTAACTCACGTTCTCGTTGAATTTCTGGAAGAGCGTCTGAATTAAAGTAAACTTTAACAATTGTTTCATCATCATACCGATAAACGGCACCATTAGAGCCTCTTCCAATTATTTCACAGCCTTCTAAGGAAAGTTGTCGGTAGGCTCTTTTTACTGTCAAAATCTCCGTAAAACCGGTCATGTTTAACACATCATAGACCTCAGGAGAAACGTTTATCATTGTCAAAGTTGGGTCTTCTTTGCGTAATCTCAGAAGAACTCGGAGTCCTGCACTGGAGATATATTCAAGATTTTTAGCATCTATTACGGTTTTTGAGCCCTTTTTTGAGGCGCGTATTGCATTTATTTCGTTTTCAATGTCTGCAGCATTAGAACTACTTACACGACCATTGAGGAAAATTGTCAGTACGTTATCGCAAAGTTTAGATGTTACTTGATTCTCCATGTTTTAATATTCTCCTTTTACTCCCCTTTGTTCGTTGAGAGGTTGCCAAAAAGCTCTTGGACTAACCAGTTATATTCTCTGCCTGCTAAAGTGTCAGAAAGCTCCTGAGTGTAGTTTGCAATAGAATTATAATACCATTTCTGCTCAACTGGATCTTTTTGGTTGAAGTGTTTCCATAAATTTGGCCCCTCTTTTCCCCAACTGGAGTAAATGGAGCGTAGGTTGGAAAGTTTATCACTCAGAAATAGAATTTTTACATTTATATCTTTTGTGTTTTTCAAAACTTCCATGGCTTCTTTTTTACGAACTTTCCAAGTGACGTCAGCAGGAAGTTCTTTTCTCTTGTCCTCAGTTTCCGATGACACAAGCCCTGCAACTCTTTTTCCAAATTCCTTTTCAATTACTTGGATTCCAATCTCAGTGTCCTCTACAACATCGTGAAGTGCTCCAGCAGCAATAACCTCTTGGTCGCTGGTCATAGAAC
>CAVKHB010000178.1:0-3402 GCA_963656005.1 Coriobacteriaceae bacterium | reverse complement strand
TCTAAGAGAAAGCTCTTTGTCAAAGAACTCTTCCACCTTGCCTTGGGCGGCCATGACTATGGCGGGGTTGTCCTTCATGCGGGTCTGGACTACCACTTTGCCGGTGGTATCGGCACGGCCAGAGCGCCCTGCAACTTGCACTAAGAGATCAAAGGTTCGCTCCTCTGCTCTGAAATCTGGAATGAGAAGTCCGCTGTCTGCAAGAACTATTCCCACCAGTTGAACATTTGGAAAGTTCAGGCCTTTGGCAACCATCTGAGTGCCAATGAGGATATTTATTTTGCCTTCTCTAAATTCATCAAGGGTTTTTTGGATGATTTTGCGGTCTTTGGCAACGGTATCCGTATCAAGGCGAGCAGCTCTGTATTGCGGAAAGAGCCTAGTTATCTCCTGCTCCACCTGCTCTGTGCCAAAACCAGAATACATAACGTCCAAAGAACCACATTCTGGGCAAACTCTAATTGGCTTTTGGGTATACCCACAGTAGTGACATTGCAAGGTTCCAAGTCTTCTATGATAGGTCATGGCCACGTCACAGTGAGGACATTTTAGCTCAAAACCGCAACTTCTACAGTGGAAATAGTAACTGTAACCACGCCTGTTTAAGAACAAGATCACCTGTTTGCCTGAGGATAGAGTTTTAGTCATTTGAGTTTGAAGAACCTTTCCAAAGATGCCCTCTTCCTTTGACATATCGGCAATCTCAACTGTTGGAACGGAGCCTCCGCCTACTCTCTTGGTAAGATTGATACGAGTCATCTTCTTTGGATCTTTCATAAGATGCCAAGCTTCAAGACTTGGAGTAGCACTTCCCATTAGGAGCTTTCCATGACAATCTCCAATTCTCTTTTGAGCAACCTGTCTTGCATGGTAGCGAGGGTCATTTCCACTCTTATAAGAATTCTCATGCTCCTCATCAATGATAATCATCTTTAGATTCTCAAAAGGAGCAAAAACAGCACTTCTTGCCCCAATTACTAGGGACACTTCAGATCTCTTAATCTTTCTCCATTGGGCTATTCGCTGGGAGTCAGTAAGACCGGAGTGTAGGATAGCTACATTGTTCTTGAAGCGGTCTAAAACTTGGATTGCAAGCTGATGAGTTAGAGTTATTTCTGGCACTAAATAGATAACCTGCCCACCTTGAGCAATAACTTGTTCGGCACATCTTAAAAAGACTTCTGTCTTACCAGAGCCAGTAATGCCAAAAAGATAATAAAGACTACCAGAGCCTTCCATCACAGTCTTGATAGCATCCTCTTGTTCGTCCGTCAATTGCACATCAGGTTTAAGAATTGGTTCACCAAAATCTAAGGCTCCATGAGAAGAATCTCTCTTTCCGCCTGGAATCATTACATCAAGAATTTCACCCCGGCTTGAGAAGTAAAATTTCTCCATCCAAAGGGCAAGTTCGTATTCCTGTTTTCCAAACAAAGGCTCCTTATCAATAGCCTTATATACAGATTTTATCTCAAAATTACACTGAAGTTTGTCTTCTAGGACATCAATGACGTAGGCCTGAACTTTTCTAGAGCCAAAAGGAACCGTAACTCTAATGCCCACTTCAACGTTCAAAACCTCGTCATCAAAGGAGTACAAGAAGTCTTGCTTAAGAGGAACTGGAACTAAAACTTTTGCGTATTTAATCATCTAGATCCCATCACCTCAATGCCAAGATAACGAGCCAACTTTTGCAAATCTTCCCAAACAGGACGCTTTAACGTGAGGTCTCTTAAGACTGCAGCAGGGTGATAAGTGCAAATCATTGGAATTCCATCAAAGAAGAAAAACTTGCCTCTCAAAGAGCCCATTGAGGCATCAACTTGTCCTGTCATAAGAGAAGAAGCAGGACGGCCAAGACACAAGATAGTCTGGGGTTGAATAAGAGCAATTTGCTGTTTCAAGAAAGCAAGACATGCGGCCTTTTCCTCTACAAGAGGATCTCTATTCTGTGGAGGTCTGCACTTAACAATATTGGTGATATAGACATTGGTAGTTCTATCAAGATTGATGGCTTTAAGCCATTTATCCAAGAACGCTCCCGCTCGTCCAACAAAAGGTCTTCCTGTATCATCTTCAGTCTCTCCAGGTCCTTCACCAATTACCATAACGGTAGGACGGTCTGAACAGCCTTCACCAAAGACTACGTTTTTACGCGTAGAACATAAGTCACAACGCTTACAAGAAAGAGCATCTGTGATTAAGGCTTGCATGGACATGTGAAAACGTTGATCCTTTTCTGGTTCTCCAAATAAAGACTGCTGTTTAGACTCTTCCGTCACGGTAGGTTCTGGATAGGCAGGTTCTGGATAACGTTTAAGAGATACTTCCGAAAAATCAGAACTGGGAGACTCTGGAGCTACATAGCAACCTCTTACAACGTTTTCAAACTGGTTTACCAAGCCCTCGGTGGCTGAAAGAGCACCCTCAAGAGCACTTCTCTTGAGCTCTAGTTCTTTTATGCCCTGTTTTTCATCATCAAGCTCATTTGTTGCCATACTTTTCCTCAAACCACCTGTACTCTTCAGGGTCATAGCTTACTCGCCACAGATATAATCCGTCTGAATCCGCCGTCTTTTTTGCCTTACTTCTATCGCATGAATCAAGAGCTCCCTTAAAATCAGAAGCACTATAACCTTCAAGCCCCATGTAAATCATAGAACCAACAAGGGATCTTACCATGTGATACAAGAAGGCGTTTCCAGCTATTTTATAACACAAGACTTTATCTTCATACATAGAAGAAGTCCAATAAAATACAGATTCGTAAATATCCCTAACCTTACTTGGGCAATCATCTCTTGCTGAAGCAAAAGTTGTAAAATCATGAGTTCCTATCAATTGAGATGCATAAGAATTCAAGACATCAATTGAAGGCAGTTCTTTAAATCTAGAAACCAACCCATCAGTAAAACAATCGTGCCCAAAACCCTGAACGGCAAAGTACCTATACTCTCTAGCCATGGCACTGTAACGAGCATGAAAATCGGGGCCACAATCCCAGCTACGTAGAATTCTTACACTATGAGGCAAGATAGCATTCAATGCAAAAGAAAAGGCCTTGGCAGGAATTGTGCAATCATTAAATTCTGCATGTGCAACTTGGCCTTTTGCATGAACTCCACTATCAGTTCTACCGCTTCCACAGACCACAACACTTTCATCGCCTAAAAACTGAACAATGGCCTGTTTTAACGTTTCTTGGACAGAAATGCCATTATTCTGCGTTTGCCAGCCATTAAAAGCTCTTCCGTCATAGGCTATTTCCATGGCAACACGGCGTCTTCCTTCAGGTGCAGAGAACTCTGTTGGACGCTTCCAATCACTTCTTGCCATAGCCTATTCCTTCTCTCCTTCCTTCTCTTTTTCAAGGACCACCATAGCAATGGCCAAAGGATTTTC
>CAVKHB010000177.1:0-3441 GCA_963656005.1 Coriobacteriaceae bacterium | reverse complement strand
TATTCAAGGATGAAGGTTCAATTGTCATTTGACTATAACCTTCTGCTGAGGCGTTGGTAACTTCTGTCTTCCAAATTCTCACTTCATAGTAGCTAACAGCACTGTCCTTTGTTAGGGTAAGACAAACAGGATAACTACCGTTTTGAGCCTTAGAGTGTGAAAAAACAGTGTTACTTGAGGCTACTAGGCTATCAACAGCACTTGGACTTAAGACGTAGAAACCGTTCTTGTCGTAGATTTCATCATACCTTTTGCTTGAAAGAGTTGGGGTTGCGATTGTCACTACGGTAAAGTATTGGTAGTGGTCTTCTGGTTTATCGGAAGTAACATCATAGGAGGTTTGTATGGTGTACTTACCTTCTGAGTTGACCTTAAGAATTGAGTAATTAGAAAGGAGTTGCCAAGTATCGGTTTCTAAGGTCTTGCCGTAGACGCTGTAAAACCACGTGGGGTTTTCTTGGGCACCTATGGCGTCCTCAAAGACAAATTCAAAGCCGCCGTTGGCTATCTTTTTGCTGATGATATTGCTTGGTGGGGAAAGGAGGAAGCCCTGTGCCGTGGACGGCTTTCCGTTTGCTGTGACGGTGGTGCCATCTTCCTGGATAACATCGCCAATTGCAATAATCTTGTAGGTGTATTCTATGCCTTCTTCAAGAGAGGCGCTGTCTGTGTAAGTCATAATTCCATCTGAAACTTCTGGCTGGGCGCTTCCGTCCTTGGTGGAGTAGATAAGAATTTCGGATTGACCTTCTGCGCTTCTGTAGATATCCCAGTCATAGCTTAGGCTGCTGTCCCCGCGTGGGTACATTGCATTCCAGTTGAGAGTTATTGAGCTGGTTGATTCTCCTCTTGAGGCGGTGAAATTCTTTGGAGCTGTTGGGGCGCCCTCTACATAGGTGTAGCCAATGCGTTGGACACTTGGAGCACTTTCAACGTCAGAGTTGGAGATAGCTACAATGTAAAAGTAGATGTAGCTTCCTTTGTACTGTTTGTCTGGAACAAAGGAGCCTTCTGTGGTGTTGCTACTGAAGGTGTAATCTGTAACTTGCATTCCGTTTGGAATTAGTACGTTCCACGTTCCACCGTAGCCTGTTACGCTCCAATAAACCTTGTAGCCTTTGACGTTTTCTACGCTACTCCAGCTAAGATGTATTTCTTTGGAGCTTTCTCCTTGAGATGCAGAGAAGCTAATTGGTGGGGTTAGGGTATTACCGTAGGCGGCGTTGGAAAATTCTCCAATCAAAGAGAGATTGGAAAAACTTCTTGCTCTGACCTCATAGAGGTAGGTTTTTCCGTCTTCTACGTTGGTGTCTGTATAGGACGTGGTTTTTACTGCGTTTGTGGTGAGCTTTTTCCATTGAGGATTGTCTAAATCATCACTTCTGTAGATTTCATAGTAATCGGCACCAGTGACGCCGTTCCAAGTTACAACTATTTTGTCTGCATAGACGGCTTTTGTTGCCCAAGCGTATTTTGGAGCATCGCCAACAAAGTTCAGTGTGGCAGTAATGTTTCCATTTCCATTGCCATAATCTTTAACATTGTTTTGCCAAACGTCCCAATTGCAAGACGAGAAGGTAAATAAAACTAAAGTTGTAAGTAATGCAATAATAATTCTTCTCATCTTAGTCTCCTAATACTCTTGTAAGATCTGAGCTATCGTCTACCGTGTAGGTATTACTACCAGAACTGTCTGTGATGGTAACGGTGAAACTTCCACCTGTGGTGGAGGTAACACTTACGTCGTTGAACGTAATTGTGAAGCTCTTGAGTTTGCCGTCCTCTGGGCTGGCTGTGATTGTACCGTTGCCACCAGAGCCTATGATGCTTAGTGGATCTGTTCCAAGGTTTCCAGCTCCACCTCCGTTGGTAATGCCAAACTGAATATTTGCCGTAGTGGAGAGGGTAATCTTTGTGCTTGTGTCCTTATAAGATGTGATGGAAAGATAGTTCTTTGCATTTGGATAGCTAGTAGAAATTCCTGATGTTTCTAGCTTAAATACCATGCCGGTGTTTGGATAGCTGTAGGTTTCAGTTGGATTCTTCAATGCCACGTAGTTGTCAATCCACCAGTCTCCGCTAAAGCTCTGATTTGCAGCCTTAAACGCAGGTCTTAAGATATTTAGGATTATATTAGTCCAATCTTTTGCATTTGGCTGTTTATAAATTGATGTATTGCGGTTTGTGGTTCCACTCTTAACAGAACCATTGTTTGCAATAATCTCGTAGTAGGTAATTTCATAAGAGTCCTTAAAGAGGTCATTGCCATCATAGTAAGTATAGAGCTCGTCCACTGGATTATAGCTTAAGAAGCCCTTACCACTTACTCCGTTGTCTACGGTTTCTGTCTCCGAATATGTAAGACCATCTATTGAAACTGTTGAACTTCCAACCAAGGTCTTGGTTTCTGTTCCAGTATAGCTGTTTAACGTGTAAGAAGTGGCACCTTGAACCATGTACCAAGAAACAGAAGCGTAATCTGCATAATAGCCTGCTTCATCTATGACAGAGCTAACGTTAAGATCTGAAACATCTTGTAACTTGTAGCCGATATTTGCAGCTTCTTCAAAGCCCAGAGAGTTCTTTACATTACTATAGCTTTCCTGCCATTGAGAAGTTGTTCCGTCAGCCATAACTGCACACATTTTGTAAAGAACGTTGCCACTAAGCAGGGTTTTATCCTTTTCAACATAAGTTTCAATTTCACTTCCCGTGCCATCAACTGTTATGGCCGCTCCATTTTGAACTTGCTTTTGTACCTTACCGTTTTTAAGCTCAACAATATATTTGATAATTTGATAGGAACTTGCATTTTCAACGGCGCTCCAAGTAAGAGTAATGCCTTCTTGTCCCTTGGTGGCGCTAACGTTCATAGGTGGTGCAAAGAGTTTACCAGTTGTTATGGCTGTTGTGGACAATGAGGTAATAGTAGCCTGCTGTCCGTCTTCCAAACAAGGGATGACAGTATAGGTGTAGGTTGCATTTAATGGACTTTCGCCAGAAAGGGCTTTGATTGCACTTACATTGTCTTCATAAGTATCTGAGTTCTTACTCCATGGGAGCAAGGTTCCGTCTCTCATCACTCTATAATGGTCTGCACCAGCTACTTTGTCCCATTTTATTGTAATCTTGTCTGGATCTAGGCCATTGTTTTCTGTTCTTACATTAAGAAGGGCAGGGCCTAAAACACAGCCGGTTTCAATGTCACTTTCCAAGGTTAGGATGTCTGATTCTCCAGCTAAGCCGCTTGCAATTTGCTCTGAATTGGAGACTACAAGTTTGAAGTTCACTAGACTTCCGTCAGTACCATCGGTCTTGGCAGGAAGGGTTGCAATGCCCATTGGCGTGCTGGAGCCCTCTGGTGTGGTGGTGCTAGTTGGCAAGTCTGTCCATGTGGTGCCGTCGTAAGAGTACTTGAGTGTGTAGAGGACTGTACTGGTG
>CAVKHB010000176.1:0-3461 GCA_963656005.1 Coriobacteriaceae bacterium | reverse complement strand
TGTGACATAAATGTAACATATTTCCGCACAACTGCTGAAATATGTTACAATGTAAGATAAATGACCGTTGAGCCCCATGCCAAAGAGGCTTATTTTGACAGAAAAATAGGACTTGTCAAAATAAATAGATTCAGGTATCATGGTTTTTGTTGACAGTTTTTCAGATTTTGTCAAAAAACAGGAGAGACCATGATCAAACTTAATGGACAATACACAATAAAGAATATGTTACAAGAGTGTGCAGAGCTTTATTCAAACCGCCTTGCACTTACTACATACAAAAAACCTGAAACAAGCATAACTTTCAAAGAACTACAGTTATGGGCTAAGAGCATAGCATCCTTTCTTATAGATAATGGCGTTACAAAGGGCACAAACGTAGCAATTCTTGCTGAAAGTTGTCCAAACTGGGGTCTAAGTTACTTTGCCATCAATATGGCAGGTGGAGTTGCCGTTCCTATTTTGCCTAACTTTAGTAAGGAAGAAGTGCAAAAGATTCTTACTCATTGTGAAGCAAAACTTATATTTGTAAACAATGCAAATGTGCATAAAGTTGTTGGTACAGATGCAATAGCAAGCAAAACAAATCGGGCTGCACGTTACTTTTCTGCTACAAGCAATATCAAGATTATAAGAATTGAAGACATGGCTTTTATACCTGCAAAGGAGATGTCCTACCTTGCAGCCGATGGTTTTGAAAACCTCAAAGGCTTAAACATTCAAAACAAAATTATCTCTCCCAAAGAAGAAAGTAAGTTAAGAGAACAATGTCCTAATGAAGACGATATAGCCTCTATTATTTATACAAGTGGCACTACTGGGACACCAAAAGGCGTAATGCTTACAAACAAGAACTTAGTGTGGAATGCTAAAGTTTGTTCCACTCCGTTTATAAAAATTCATCCCGGTTGGAAAGCCTTATCAATTCTCCCACTAAGCCATGTTTATGAGTTTACAATTGGGCTATTACTAATTCTTATGAATGGCGCCTCTGTCACTTATCTAGGCAAAGCTCCATCCGTGAGCAGTCTCATGCCAGCGCTAAAAGAAGTAAGACCTCAGATTATGCTTACCGTTCCACTTTTAATTGAGAAAGTATATCGCCGAGCCATCCAGCCCCAGTTCAAGGAAGGCACAAAGCTGAACAAACTCATGCAAAACAAACTTCTTTGCAAGCCAATTCATCACATTATTGGCAGAAAAATGGTCAAGGTCTTTGGCGGTAGAATGAAGTTCTTTGGCATAGGAGGCTCAAAACTTGACCCGCAAGTAGAGGAATTTTTAGCAAAAGCCAACTTCCCCTACGCTCTAGGCTATGGCCTGACGGAAACCAGCCCCTTTATAGCTGGTTGCGGGCCAAAAGACCACGTAATAGGAACATTGGGCAAGGTTTTGGATGGCCTTGATGTACGACTTTCCCCAGAAGACGGCGAAATCCAAATCAAAGGGCCAACCGTCATGAAAGGCTACTACAAAATGCCAGAGCTCACCGCAGAGGCCTTCACACAAGACGGCTATTTCCGCACGGGAGATCTCGGAGCTTTTGAGGGCGCAAGACTGGCCATCAAAGGCCGTAGTAAGAGCCTGATTTTGGGTGCCAACGGAGAAAACATCTATCCCGATACCATCGAGAACCTAATCAATGCCCAAGAATATGTTGTTGAAAGCCTAGTTATCCCAGAGGATAAAAACCTCACTGCAATGGTCAGACTCGATTTACAAGAAATTCAAAGAGCACTTGGCAGCATCAACGTTCAAGAATTTTTGGAAAAGATAAAACGCGATATCAATTCAAAGCTCGCCTCCTTTAGCCGAATAAACAACATCAGGCTTCAGGAACAGCCGTTTGAAAGAACTCCTACAGAGAAAATCAAGAGATACCTTTATATTTCTTAGTACATATTTTGAAATACAGAGGGCAAAATCTTTAAAGAAGCAACTCTTCTTAGAGATGAAAAACTTCTTCTGGGCGGTCAACCTTGGGAAGCTTTCTATAGACTGTTAACATCATAGTTGTAAAGCAAGCAAGACCGCCAAGGACATCGGAAACAGGCTCAGAAAGAAAAACCCCATAGACACCAAGTCCAAAGAGCTTTGGAAGAAGAAGCGTCAAAGGGATAACAAGGAAGACTTTGCGTAATAGCGAGAAAAAGAGTGCGTGCCGTGCTTTCCCAAGTGCGGTGAAAGTGCTTTGTCCTGTAGATTGAAAAGCCATAAAGAACTGAAGACAAAAGAAAAGCCTAATACCAATTCTAGTTTGCTCCAGCATTGAAGAATCTTTGAGAAATAGACTTGCAAAGAAATCGGGATAAGCCACAAGAAGGGCCCAAGTGAGGAAGTAGGAAATGAAAATGAGGGTGAATAAAAGCTTTATTGCCTCTCTCACACGCTTGTAGCACCTTGCTCCGTAGTTGTAACTGATAATTGGCCTAGTTGCACCTGTAATTCCATTAAGAATTGTCATGAGAACTTCGCGCAACGAGTTTACAACTGTCATGGCGCCTACCCAGCTATCACCACCTAAAAGTTGAAGTTGCGCATTATAAAGCATTGAAACGCAGCTGTTTGTAAGAGAAAAACAGAACTCGGTTAAACCCAAGGACATAATCTTACAAATGATTTTGAAATCTGGAAGAAAGCCTTTAAAGGAAAGCTGAACAGATGCCTTCTTACCACAAAGAAAGCTCAAAACCCAAATAGCACTAACAGCCTGAGAGATAATCGTTGCCCAAGCAGCACCCTTTACCCCCATGTCAAAGACAAAGATAAAGACAGGGTCTAAAACAATATTAATTACTGCCCCAATGACTACCGTCAGCATCCCTGTTGTTGCATAACCCTGAGCATTGATGTAAGGGTTAAGACCTAAGGATATCATCACAAAAACTGTGCCGAGCAAATAGATTTCAAGATATTCGTTAGCATAAGTAAAAGTTTTTTCTGATGCACCAATAAGCCAAAGAACATCATCCTTTACAATAAAACCTACAATGGTAAGAACAATGCCCATTAAGATTAGCATAAAAGCAGAGTTTGCTTGATTTTTCTTTGCAGCTTCTGTGTCTTCTCTTCCAAGAGCCATAGAGAACAAAGGCGAACCACCAGAGCCAAATAGATTTTGAAATGCCGTTATAACGGTAGTAATAGGAAAGGCAAGTCCAATTCCTGTAAGTGCTAGCGAGCCAACCTCTGGCATGTGGCCAATGTAAATTCTATCTACAACACTATACAAGACATTTACAAAATATGCCAAAGTCATAGGAATAGCCATTTTAACAATATTGGCTAGAACACTTCCCTGGGTGAAGTCAACACCCCTATTTCCCCTCGTCATTACCTTCATCTTTATTGGACACCTTTACCCACATTAAGCCATGTTTCCCACTATTGAGCAGGCTAGCTTTCCCAATTTGGTATAGTTTTCTTCCTTAACTGTGGATTTTATTGAAACAACATCATCC
>CAVKHB010000175.1:0-3504 GCA_963656005.1 Coriobacteriaceae bacterium | reverse complement strand
GAAGGTTCCCTCGTAGTCCCAGCCGTTGTGGGTAAGGGTCATAATTCCTTTGCCTACCTTGACATAGTTGTCAACGCCGGGTTCGTCGTAGCCGTATTCTACTTCTTCTGAGAGTTTGAAGTTGGGGTTGGCTACTTCCTTTTTCATTTCGTCCAGTTGCCAGTCGTACCATTGGGAGTAGTTCTCAAAATACTGAGCGTTGGGATATGTTTTTTTGTTAGAAGGGGTCCACTTGAAGGTGAAGGTGTCTTGGATGGTGGCGGTGGAGCCGCAGCAAGAGCAGGTGATGTCGTTGCCGGAGGTGGAGAGGGTGAATTCGCTGTGGCAGATGGGACACTTGTAGAACATGGTCTCAAAGCCCAGGGCTTTGTCGGGGCCGGGGACGCGGACGTTGAAGCGCTTTTGGAAGTCGAACTCGTTGTAGGAGAGGCTTGTGATGATGCGCTCCAGGATTTGTTCTTTGGAAAGCGTCTGTACTTCTTCTGCGGAAAGAATCAGGTGTGTGTCTATGTGAACTAGGCCTTTATGCGGTTTTGCAGACCACTTGGCGTTGCCCAGTCCTGCGCCTTGGATTTTACTGGCGTAGACGGGAACTTTGAGGAATTTGACCATTTTGGCTATGGCTGGTGAGATGTAACCTAGGTGGCCGCTGGCGTAGACGGTGCCTTCTGGGGCTATGTAGACTACGCCTTTTTTGTCGCGGATAACGTAGCGGATTTTCTTCATGGCCTCTAGGTCTGTTGTGAATTGGTATTTGGGTATGGCGCCAATGCGTTTGAGCCAGAAAGCGAGCTTTTTGAAGGTGAACCAGTGGTAGGTGCCCAAGAAGGAGATGCGAGCCGGTTTTACGGCGCTAGCGATGAATTTGTAGTCCGCATTTGAGGTGTGGTTACTGATTAAAAGGGCGGGGCCTTTTACTTTTTCTCCGCTGGCGTGCAGGTTGTACTGGAGCCTGTTGGCTATGCCTAAGTACAACCGCGCCCCAAAGTAGAGCAGGGGCGCTGGGCGCTTTTGGAGCACGGGGCTCTTGGTTTTTTTCTTCTTTGGCAAGTTATCTGGCAAGTTCTTTTGCTCTGGCATTGCGCTTTCCTCTACCTCAAGTCCACTGGCTCAAGAGCTCTGCAATTTCTTCGTAGTTCTTTGTGTCGGCCTGAGTGTGGGTCTTTCTGGACTCGTAGACTTTTTGGGCATACATGAGGATAACGACGGCCTCTTGGCGGTCTGACATAGCAGAAAATTTAGCAGTTGTCCAAATTGGGCTACCGTCGGCGCCTTTGGAGCCTTCGTAGTATTGGTACTTTTCTATGTTACTTGAGGTGGTTTTTTCCCAGTTTTTCTGCATCTTGGCAAACTCTGAGGCTCTCTTTTTGGCGTTCCAGTTTCTGGCCCAAAGGGTCTCTGCCAGTTGCTTGTAGGTGCCACCGTAAATGACATTTTTAGGGATGGTTTCGCAGGCCATTCTGCCGTAGCTTATGGCGTAGTTTCTATTGCCAAAGCTCAGTGGCTTTCCTGGTAGCGATTCAAATAGTACGGCCAAGATGTACCAGGCCTCGGAGCTGTCTAGGCAGTTGAGGTCGTTTGTCAGGTAGACCATGTCTTGGTACATGGGTTTGGCTTTGGAAAGGGAGTCTAGGACGCCCTTGGTTTGGCCCCATCTGCCCACGTTGGAGCATTTCCACAGATAGCCTTCTGGGGTGGGGTTGGCTGCTATGGAGTCTAGTGCATACTGCTCGCCTTCCTCGTAGATGGCAAAACGCGCGCTCTTGTTGCTCTTGTCAATGGCATCGCCCAAGTCGACGCAAACGCGGGAGAGGCGCCACAGCACTTGAGCTTTTTCTTCGTTTGTGGTGGCTTTATTCAGCATTGCTTGCAACTTGTCGTACACCTCTTGGTCATGCTCGTCCGTCAGGTACAGCGCGTCCACCTCGCTGAAATCCAGGCTTGCAAATGCATTTGTGCAGACAAAGACCGATAATATTAGGACTAGCAACACAGTAACAGTTTTTCTCATTTGATACTCCTTTTTGAGGTCGGCGATGGCCTCTGAGAGCTATTGTAGCATATTTTTTAATCTTCTGTTTACGATTTTGAATTATATGATTATCTTTGTTGTGTTGGTAGAAACGTGAAGGAAATGAAAATGGGTTCAAAGAGGAATCGTACTGGAGACACAGATATTAATATAGAGAGAAAGGCTCAGGCTCAGCGGGCGCTTGTTCTTAAAAGAATGACGCTTGTCAGAAGTGCTTTGTATGCTCTGTGCGACAGTTTTCTTCTTAGAGCTGGCGATTATGATGAGGATCCTAGGTGGGTTAGGTTCTACGAGATTCAGATGAGTATTTACTTACTGGGCAAGAAGAACCTTGAGGTTTCTGCACCTGAGGGCGATATGGTTCATGACCTTATTAAGGATGTTTGGGAAGGGGTCAAGGACTATATGGATACATCGGTTTTTGGGCCTATTGAGAATGAGGATCAGTGGTTCAGGACTATTCACATTGATTTTCCTTGGGACAGTAGAACGTCCATTTCTGACACAAATAACAACGACGAGCTCTTGATTGGGTCAAAATGACACAAAATTGAGGCTTCCCAGCCGTGGTGTGTCATTTTGATACAAATGGGCGCTAAAATTGCGCAGAATTTGGCGAAAAATGCGGCCTTAAAAATATCGGGCTAAAAAAATAAGTGTAGATGACGGCGTGAGTTACGTGGCGTGCTGGGTGAAGTTGGCATGGTTCTTGCTTTTATGAAGGCATAGGAGATGCAAGATGTCCATGACAAATACGAACAAGCAAGAAAGTTCATCGGTGAGCCTTTACATGAAGGATATTGAGCGCGTGCCGTTGTTGAGCCGTGATGAAGAGTACACGCTTGCGTTGCGTGCGAAAAATGGCGATTCCTATGCGAGAAATAGACTGCTTGAGGCGAATCTCAGGTTTGTGGTGAGTATTGCAAAGCAGTATCAAAATAGAGGGCTTCCGCTTGCCGACCTCATTAGCGAGGGTAATTTGGGGCTGATGACGGCTTTGGATAAGTTCGAGCCGGAGAAAGGCTATCATTTTATCAGTTACGCTGTGTGGTGGATTAGGCAATCTATTCTGAAGGCCATTGGGGAGAAATCGAGGATGATTAGGCTTCCTATGAATAGAGCGGCTGACTTGGCGCAGGTGATGCAGGCTAAGGCCAAGATGGAGAAGGACGGTGACTGCGATGTCTGTATTGAGGACTTGGCAGCTGAATGCGGGCTCTCCAAGGAAGATGTGGTGGAGCTGATGCAGATTTCCAGAGAAGTCTCCAGCCTGGACGCACCTGTTGGCACGGACGAGAGCACTTCTTTTGGCGACTTCATTGAATCCGAGAATGATAAGCCCGATGATGTTGTGATGGAAGAGGCCTTGAAGGCTTCTGTCAACAAGATTTTGGACACGTTGCCTGCTCGTGAGAGAGCTATTATTGAGCTTAGATTTGGTCTTAATAATAAGAAGCCTATGAGTCTTAAGG
>CAVKHB010000174.1:0-3529 GCA_963656005.1 Coriobacteriaceae bacterium | reverse complement strand
CCGTATGCTTGATTGATTATCCAAAGCAAATTGAATGCCTTGCCGAGCAAAAAGGCAACTACAGACGCCGTTGGGAGTTATACATAAACGGCATTGAAGTTGCAAATTGCTATTTGGAAGAAAGAAATGTTCAGACAGTAAAAGATTACTACACAAAAGAATATCAAAAACTTTTAGCCCTAAGAGCAAACAGTGGTAAGGTAATTCCAGATATAGACAACAGCTTTGAGGACATCTTTAAGACCTTCCCCAAATGCTCTGGCGTTGCCCTTGGCCTTGACCGCTTACTTTTGGTGGAAACGGAAGTTAAAGATATCAATGAGGCCTTGCTATTTCCCTTCCAAAACTTCTATTGATTAAACGTCTTGTTTAGTGGTAACATGACTTCGCTATAAATCTATTGTAATTCTATTCGTACACAAGAGGTGATTAACTATGATCAAAGCTGGACAGATTGATAAAGGTACAGCATTGTTAATTAAGGGTCAGCCATTTATTTGTATTGACCGTGAATTTGTAAACCCAGGAAAAGGTTCTGCATTTGTCAGACTTAAGCTCAAGAGCCCATCAACCGGACAAGTTCTCCAAGAAACCATGAAGAGCCAAGACAACGCTGAAGATATCAATGTTGAGACCATGGATTTCCAGTACACCTACAATGATGGTGAAAACTTCCACATGATGAATGTAGACACATACGAAGAGCTTGAAGTTGCCATGTCAACTTTCCCAGACTATCAGTATTTGATGAAAGATGGCGAAACCTACAGATGTACCGTTTATGGTGACGAGATTCTTGACATCCAGATTCCTTCCAAGGTTGTTTATCTTGTTGCAGAAGCTGAAGAAGCTATCAAGGGTGACACCGTTCAGGGTGCAACCAAGTTTGTCACAACTGAAACAGGTCTCAGAGTTAGAGTGCCAATCTTCATCAAGCAGGGTGAAAAGATTCGCGTAAACACAGAAACAAAGGAATATCTGGAAAGAGTCAATAGCTAATTGATTTTTTGAGGTTTTTGCCTTGAGTTTTGGGCTGTTGCAAATGCAACAGCCTTAATTTTTATCGGGCTATACAGGTGCAAAAGGGCGCAAAAGCATGAAAGACATCCATTCAATGGAAGAGCTGAAAAAATATCTCAATCTCACGGAAGAAGAGCTGGCGTGGAGGGAAAGTCCAATTAGCGTCCCCCTAAGCATTACGGCGCATTATCTTGCGCTGATTGACAAGAAGGACCCAAATGACCCTCTAAGGCGTCAGGTAGTGCCCACTGCAAAAGAGAACTTGCAAAGTAGCGCAGAATCGGACGACCCCCTTGCCGAGGTCTCCCACAGCAAAACAGAGCGCCTCATTCATAGATATGCAAACCGCGTTGCCTTTTTGGCCACAGACCTCTGCCCCATGTATTGCAGACATTGCTTCAGAAGGCGCTTCACAGGCAACCTCATGGGTCCAGCCAGCCGCGAAGACATCAAAAAAGCAGCAAGCTATCTTGCACAGAACCCCCAAATCAAGGAAATTCTCATCACAGGCGGCGACCCCTTGACGCTTTCCAACGAGCAATTAGACTACCTCATCACCACCCTGCGCAACGCAAGCCCAAGACTAATCATCCGCCTTTGCACACGCTATCCCGTCTCGCAACCCTCACGCATCACGCAAGAGCTAATTGACATCCTCAAAAAGCACAACAGCGCCCCATTTTACCTTCTCACCCAATTCAACCACCCACGCGAAATCACCCCAGAGGCCATCCGCGCCGTCTCTCTTTTCGTGGACGCAGGCATCCCCGCGCTCAACCAGACGGTGCTACTTCGCAATGTAAACGATAATCCCGATATCCTTGAGAAGCTCTGTAATGACCTACTTTTCAACAGAATTAAGCCATATTACCTCTTTCAAGGGGACATGGTTACTGGAACAGCAGACTTTAGAGTACCTCTAAGAAGAGGCATGGAAATAGAAAAAGAACTAAGAAGAAGGCTCTCGGGCCTTGCAATGCCAAACTACTGTGCAGACCTCCCACAAGGTGGTGGAAAAGTTCCACTTTGCGGTTCTTACATTGAAGAAGAGCCAAACAAAGAAAAAGGGTCCTGGAAAATCAGGACCCTCGACGGTGACTATAGAATCTTAACAGATTAGTTCAACTTTGAAAGAATATCGTTAATCTGTTCGTTTCTAACCTGCTCTCTAAGAGCATCATACTGTTCCTTAGACATTGAAGCTCTCTCTTCAGCAGTCATGCTGTTAAGAATATCTTCAACAGCTGCTTCAACAGCAGCTTCAGTTGTAGCTGGCTCAGCTTCTGTTGTTTCAGTTGCAGGAGCAACCTCAGCTTCTTCCTTCTTCTCTGCTTCAACTGGCTTTTCTTCCTCTACAGGAGCAGTCTCAACAGTTGTAACAGGTTCAGCTTCTGTTGTCTCTGTTGCTGGAGCAGCTTCCTCAGCAGGAGCTACTGTTTCTTCTGGAAGCTCAGCTAGAACAGCATTAACAATATCAGCCTTGTAGGTTTCATACAAATCAGCAACAAAAGCCTTAATTTCTTCCTCAAGCTGTGCAATTAGCTGTTCGCTATCTTCTGATTCAAGCTCTGCAGTAAGCTGATTAACAAGAGAATCTGCAGCTTCATTTATCTTTGACTCCAAAGAAGCAAAAGCATCAGAAACTTGTTTTTCAACTGCGCTCTGGACAGCTGACTCTACAGAAGCGTTAAGCTCCTTGAGAATCTCATCCTTGAGCTCAGCTTTCAACTCTGCCTTTAACTCAGACTTAACCTCAGCCTTAATTGCTGCTTTATCAGCCTCAGTCACTGTTGCAGTATTTGTAAACAAGCTGCTAACATCAAAGCCTTCTGGCTTAGTAACAAAAATAACAGCGCCACAATAAATGACGAGCATTATCAAAATTGTAAGTAGAATGATCTTATTTTTCTTCATTACCCTCATTCCCCTTGTTGAATATCGTTCTCTATTCTATCACATATAATATTTATTTGTCTAATTAGTTCAAGGTTTTTAGTCTCTTTGTTGTTATTTATCACAAAAATTGGTGAATTATAGTGGTTTTCACGGAAGTCTACATCCTTTTGAGCGGCCTCTCTCTTCTCAAAAGCTTGCTCCGAAATGCCATCTCTAGCACAGGCACGCTCCATCCTGTCTTCGTAAGGAGCATCAACATACACTATAAATTTACAATAAGAATCTAAGCCAGCACGCCTAAGCAAGGCTCCATTTAGAAAAACAACTGGCTCTTTTTCTTTGGGTTTTGAATCCCTTCTAGCGTTTGAATCATAAGATCTTATCTTCTGCACAAGCCACGGATAAAGAATATTCTCTAGCTCAACCCTCTTTGCTGGGTTTTCAAAAACAATCCTGCCCAAAGCCTTTCTAGAAATAGAAGCACCCTCCAGCACTTGAGGACCAAAAGCCTTAACTACGGAGCGAACAGTTTTCTCTTCTTCTAAAGCTTGGTGACAAAGTTCATCTAAATCCCAAACCTCATAACCCTTATTTTGAAGAATTTGGCCAATAT
>CAVKHB010000173.1:0-3556 GCA_963656005.1 Coriobacteriaceae bacterium | reverse complement strand
CAGTTGTGCGGAAATATGTTACATTTATGTCACAATCGAAGCAATTTTTGCAAATAGAGACATTGAATCCGTAATGACGACGTAGACCACCCAAGGGAAGCGTGTTTCAAAGAACGAAGAAGCGGCATACGGGAGTCGGACCCGCTTCAGAAGCTTGGGAAGCTCCTGCACTACCGGTGTGCTAATGCCGCAAGGAATTTGTTGATGAAATAATAAACAAAAAAAACTAAAAACTCAACCACAATTGAGTTATAATGCTTAATAACCACTGGGCGGTTGCAAGAGGGTTTGACTGCCGGTGCAAGGAGACAATCATGACAGACAGAGAGAAGCTTTATGCAGAAAAGCTGGCAACGATGGTACAATGTAATACTGTCAGCGAAGAAAATAACGAAAACGTTGAGAAATTTGAACATTTTCATGAAGTTTTGGCTCAGCTGTTTCCAAATGTATTTAGTAAGTGCGAAGTAGTAAAAATTGGTCAGGCCTTGTTGTTAAAGCTCAAAGGTAAGGAGCCGTATCAGGGGCAAGGAGAGCCTATTGTACTTATGTCTCACCAAGATGTTGTTCCTGCAATGGGTAAATGGCAACATGAGCCTTTTTCTGGCGATATTGATGAAAAAGGAATTATTTGGGGCAGAGGCACAATGGATACTAAGTGTTCTTTGATGTGCATATTCCAAGCCCTTGAAGAGACAATTCAGGAAGGCTATGAGCCTAATGTTGATGTTTATATTGCTTCGTCTTGTAATGAGGAACTAAGTGGTTACGGTGCTCCTAAGACTGTTAAGTACTTACAAGAAAAGGGAGTACACCTTCAGCTTTTGATAGATGAAGGCGGAATGATTGTTACAAATCCAATGGCTGGTGTGAAAGGGCAGTTTGCCATGATTGGAACTTTGGAGAAGGGGCACGGAAATATTGTCATAACGGCGCATTCAAATGGAGGCCATGCTTCAACGCCTAAGAAGGGAAGCCCAATTGCAAGGCTATCGGCCTTTGTAGATGAGATTGAGAAGCATGACCCAAACAAGCCCAAGATGAACTCCACAATGCAGGAGATGCTGAGGCGTTTTGCTCCGTATACCAGTGGTGCGTTGGGCTTTGTTTTTAAGCATATAAAATTCTTTACGCCACTTTTGGAGAAGGTGCTGCCTAAAATTAACGCAAGTGCTGGGGCTATGATTAAGACCACAATGGCGTTTACCATGTGCGGTGGCTCAAATGCGGCAAATGTGCTGCCAGAGAAGGCATGGTTGAACATAAATACTCGTTTTATTCAGCATCAGGGTATTGAAGAGACTAGAAAAATTCTTGAGCCACTTTGCAAGAAATATAATCTTGAAATGGAATTTGTGAACCCAAGAGCCCCACAAAAGCCAGTGGATTTCACAAAAGAGGGCTTCAAACTTGTTGAGGCGGTGGTTAAGGAAGTTTATCCAAACGTTCAGCCCACACCTTATGTTATGACTGGCGGTACAGATGCTTATTTCTATTGGCCAATTACAGATAATGCAATCAGGTTTGCTCCACTTGTAATTACCGACCAGCAGCTTAAGAGCATTCATGGTCTTGATGAGAACATAGCCGCTTCAAGCTTGCCAAGCGGGGTGGATTTTTACAAGGCTGTCATTAGACGAGTGAAGTAAGCTGTTTTGCTTTTGCAAAGGTATCTTCATACCAGCTAATAATCTGAATTTTGTAGCCGGAAAAATTCTCATACAAGAAATAGAGCACGTACTCGGTGAACGTCTTGGGTTCTGCCTTTGTTGTCTCAACTGGCCCAGAATATCCGCCTGTGGTTAGGTCGTAACCATATTTTGCAGCCGTGGTCTTTGTATTGAACTCCGAAAAATCCCAAAGCGTGACATCATAGGTGGCCTCCAACAGCTCTTCCTCGTCATCTGGCAACGCTGGGAAGAAATCCAAGCCTGTGACCTCCTCCAAGTAGTCGATACTCACGGCAAAGGTTGTCAAGGCGGCATTGGAGCCTTCATTTTTGAGCAGGAAGCCAATGGCCTTGTGTTCATCTCCCGAGTAATCCAAGATGGCCTTGTAATAGTAATTGGGCACAGCAACCTCATTTACCCCGATAGTTTTGTAAGGGCCATCCGTCAAAACAGGGCCAGTTACCACGCATATAGCCTGATTTTGTGCGGCAAAGGTGCGCACAACGGACTCCAATTTGGCCCAAATGCCCCTATTAAAACTTCCTACCTGTGGGCTCATGTTGGAAAGATAGAAGGAGTCATCCATGGCCTGTTCGCTCCACTTTTGGTCGGCGGCAGGAATTAAATGGCCTCTGTCATATCCAGAACCTTTGTAGTCTGCAAGGGTTGCACTTCCTGTTGGGATGTAGGGATCTTCATGAAAGTTGTCCTGTCTCTCTGAGTTGGTTGAAAAAACTTTATCGGCAGTTAAGACATAGGCCACCCAATAGGGCTGCTCGTATTCTTCTGCGTAATTAAGAGTATAGCCAGTGTGCTGGACAATGATATCGGACTTGGAGAAGGCGGGTAAGGCTAGCGACTCGTCTATGCCACCTTCTTGGGTGGATTCCGCTTTCTGGGTGAGCGGATTGGTGGTGGGTGTGAGGATGAAAATGACGGTGGCAATTACAAGTATGGCCAAAATCCATATGATTGGATGTCTTTTCTTGGAAACTACTTTACTCATGGCGCCAGTATAATGCTTTTAGGCGCGTATAGCCAGCGCGGATTTTGTATAGTATAATTGACAGAAAAGGGGTGGTAGATGAATTCAATAGACAAAATGGTGGATTTGCTTGGCAAAAATGGGGATAAAACAACCTTTGTTTTTACAAGTGAAGTTGTGGCACGGAGTTACTTAGACTCTTGTGCGCGCAAGTACCCCAACAAGGCAATATTTGCAGATAGTGCAATATCTTGGGATACCTTCCAAGAAAAGTTTACCCCCTATCCTAAGGGTTTGACTCGGGCAGTTTATACAGACCGCATGCTTTTTGTTCAACAATTCTTTGACCAGCAAGATGCAATGAATAGGCTAAAGTATTACTGTGATAGTAATTATGCATGTAGTAAGCAGGCTTATATGCGTAGCCTTGCTAAGGCACTTCCTAGCCTGTGTAAGGCCTTTGACTTAAAAACCATGCAAATTTTGGACAAAGCTAAGCAAAATGCCCCCGAGCTATGTAACGATTTAAAGCTTATTGTGCCGGCCTACAAGGCCTACTTAGAAAACCAAGGTTTGTACGACACGGCTCTTTATGAGCCAGATTTCACAGCCCCAGCCACAGATGGCACCATTGCAGAAGACTACACTCTGGTTTTTCCTGAAACTTTGTCAAAGTCAGCCGTTTTGAAGGCTCTTGAGGTCTGTAAACATATTGCTTTAGAGCCCAACGAAGAAGGCTTAAAGCTCAAACTTTTTGCTAACTCATTAGCTGAAATCCGCGCCTGCGTACGTAAAATTTATACATTACTTTCTGACAAGACTTCTCCCGTGCATCCCAACGACATTGCCATTTCTTGCTCGGATTACGATGCCTACCAGCCGTACTTGGATCAGGAAGCTC
>CAVKHB010000172.1:0-3561 GCA_963656005.1 Coriobacteriaceae bacterium | reverse complement strand
GAGGTGTGACCGCTGAGATAGATGTCACAAAAACGAATAACTGAAGGAGGAAAGTCATGTTTATTCGTTGGCTCGGTGCCTTCGGTAAAGGAGGCACATTGAAAGAAGCTCTCGTATGGGAAAACTCCTCTCCCATGCGTGAGCGTGCTTGTGAGGAGATTAAAAAGGATGAGGTCAGTAATTTGGCACTGAAATGTGCTATTGGCCTTGTCTTCAATAAGATCGACATCACCCGTAAGTTTCAGGGTGATGTTTGGTCTTTGAACGAGCGGGGAAAGTTTTCTTCTGCTCGTTTGTTTCCCACTCGTAATTTTGAGAAGTGGGAAAGTTGTCCTGAGAATTGGCACCGTGAGTCCTTTATTAGGATCGGTGCCAAGCCGACGGGCATCATTTTATCAGCGAAGCATTTCAAGGCGCTTTCGAAGTCTGAGCACCTTGATACGGTGTACGACTTCGCTGATGAAACTGGCCTTCCTGTTTATATGCTGGACAGGAAGGGCCAGTTAAAGTTGTTTTATTAAAGGACAGCCTAAGGGAATGTAAACCCTTGGGCTTCCTTATATCTGTTCTTTAGTAATAGAGGACAGATACAAGGAATGTTCCTTGTTTCCATAAGGAGTATTTTATGGAATTTATCAATGCCCAGATTTACATCTGGGTTTGTACTCTTCGTCATTTGTACGAAGAGTACTTTTTTGAGACTGAGATCTGGCTTCCCTTTTAGGGATAGTCAGGTCTCTTTATCAAACGACTCTAGTTTTAAAAGAGATTGCCTCTTAAATGAGGCATCTCTTTTAATAGGCTCTAACAAGAGTCTATTAAAAGGGAAATGTCTCCCTTAAGGTGAAGTACAGCCTTTTTAAATGTACATTTTTAAAGGATCATTTCACTTGGATAGTCTTTAAGAGATAGTCCAAGGGAGATAGTCCATACGCATTATTAAAGGAGTCAATATGCGTACTTACAACAATGGCAGTTCTACTGCTGGCCGTAGCTTTGGTAACGGTAAAGGCCGCCGTTACGCTCTGCGTGTTGCCGTGAAGCTCAGCAACGGCAAGATGCAGTTGCTCAACAATGGGTCGTTGGGGTTTGACCCCGACGACATCACCAATCCGCAAATGCACTGCAACGCGGTGCAAGCGGACGTTATTAAGTTTCTTGTAACGCAAGCCAAAGAAAAGGGAGATGAAGTTTGGTCTCCCGTCCAAATCGGACCCATGACGTTCTTCGTGAGCGTTGTGGCTCTCCACCCTGAAAATTCTCAAAAGGAGGAAGGCATCACTTGGGGTGGTGCCTAATTTAATTGAACCAAGGTGAGCCAGAGGTAGAAATACCTCTTGGCTCTTTTACTAATTCCTTCTACTGGAGTCGAAATGAAGGACATTAAAGAACTCGAAGCGCTCCAAGAGCGCAATGAGAAGCTCTTCGCGAAGCATAATCGCGAGAGTTTCGTCTTGAACGCCATGTACAGTGCAGACTGTGCAATGAAGTGGCGTGTTGAGAACATCGCCACTGACCTCAAGGTGGACAAGAAGGTTGTGGAGGCCTTCTTTGTTGCAGCAATCCTCCATCAATCTCCGAGATGGCACACTGCCAACATTGAGCCTCTTTTTGGCAAGGTGTTTGGCTACTGCCACAAGGATAGTAAAGAAACCCAGCGTGTTGTTGAGGGGATTATTGATCACCCTCAGAACACCATTGTTGACTGCGAATGCCGTAATCAATACGGTCAGGTGCAGTTGACATTGCACATTAATATGGGTTTGGAAGAAGAGGAAACTGAGACTCTTGATAAGTTTCAGTTTCCTCTGCCCTTTGTTTGTCCGCCTAAGAACATTAGTGCGGCAAGCGCTGGGTATATTACTCTCAAGGAAAAACCCGTTTCTAAGGGTTTACCCTTAATCAACGAACTGCCCATCTACGATCTGGTGAGAACCAGTCGTGTGGGCTTCACCGTCAATAAGACGGCTCTTGACTGCGACATGGTGTTCAAAGTTAAACACCCTGAGGATTATTCTCAGAATGCTCCTCAGCCCAAGAATTGGGATGAGGCAGTCAGGGCTTGGGACTTGAAGTTCTTAAGAACCAAGGCGATGCTCGATGTCTTCAATGAAGAAGGCATTGAGACTTTCTACTTCGCTCATCGTAAAGATGGGAGGTTCCGTGACTACTGCATTGGCCTTCAGGCTAATGAGCAGGGCACGGATCAAGACAAGGCTCTCCTTGAGTTTGCACACAAAGAAGTGTGCACAAAAGAAGGGTTTGACTGGCTCTTGATTAATATCGTGAACCAGATCAATCCTAAGATCGGAGACAAGAAGGCTGATAAGTGCACATGGGACAAGCGTCTCATGTGGGGCTATCAGCACATCAACGAATTAGAGGAGATTGCTCAGCAGACTGAGGAGGATCCTCAGTACCCTGAGGAGTTCCGTAAGCAGTACAAGGCAGAAGAGCCTATCAAGGCTCAATGCCTTATTGCTGACTTGAGGAAAGCCCTCAAGGGTGAGAAGGTTGGTTCAATCTGCTATTGGGATGCAGTGAACCAAGGATTACAGCTTCAATCCCTCCTCTCTACTGATATTGAGACGTTGAGGTTAACGTCTGTTATCGGTAAAGAAAGAAATGACTACTACGTTGAGATTTGTAAGGCCATGGGCCTTGATGAATCTTATCGTAAGTACATTAAGGCTCCCATGACACCTCGTATGTATGGAGGTGTTGGAGCTGCTAAGTCTCTTCTTGGAGATGATGCAGATGCCTTTGAAGAAGCCATTCATAAATATGCTGTATGGAACTTAGTGGACCAATTCCCCACTCAGTTCCATGAAGAGTGGCTTCAGAAGGGGGCTGAGATCAGGTGGACCTTGCCTGATGGTGCTAAGACTCTTGTAAAGGTCAAAGTCAAGGAAGACTTTGAAGCAGAAGTCTTTGGTTATCACTGGACTTGGAGTGTTCACTCCAATGACTTTACCACCAAGTGCTCTCTTGGTCCTGACTTGATCCACTCTTTGGATGGATTCATTGGCCGAGAGATGGCTTCAAGGTGCATGTTCTCGCCTAAGAAGAGACTTTTAGTTGAAAAGTTCCTTAAAGATGAGTTTGAGGTCCAAGAAAAGGTAGGTTGTCGTTATAAAGACAACCAATTAGCTCATTTAGTTGAGCTTGGAGCCAGTTTTAATTGGTATTCGTTCCACATTTTGGACCTTGTTGATGAGTACAACATCAATCAAGTGCCAAAGAGTGTGCTTGAAGAGATGGTGAAAGAGCTTCCTAGCAAGCCTTTTCCCATCACTCGCATTCATGACTCGTTCGGAGCACATCCGAACCATGCTCATGAGTTACAAGAGCAGTACAGATGGAATCTTTACCATCTGTATGAATCTAATTTCCTTGATTGTATCTGTAAGGAGTTAGATATCAGCATAGTAACTCCTAGAAAGAATCAGTTTATTTCTAAGCAGATTCTTGAAGGAGAATATGCTCTCTGTTAATAACAATAAATAATAAGAATAATAAATAATTAAAGGAGCTAGAAAGGTACCTACGGTACCTTTCTAG
>CAVKHB010000171.1:0-3567 GCA_963656005.1 Coriobacteriaceae bacterium | reverse complement strand
CCTTAACACAGGCCTCGTTTTAGACTACAACAAACAAATCTTCAAAAGCCAACACGGACTTCTGGATTTGCTGGATAAGGAAGTAGAAGATAGCGGAATTTATCAAACAATGCATTATAAGAGCAAAACCTTGGAGTTTGCTTTTACCCATACAAGAGAATACAGCGGAGAAACCTATTTCTCGTACGTAAACGGCCAGTACACCAGTGATGGAGGAACCCACCAAGCAGCTTTTAAAGAAGGAATTCTTGCTGGTGTAAAAGAGTTCTATAAAAAACCACAATGGGCTCCGCAGGATGTGAGAGAGGGTATTGTTGGAGCAATTTCAATAAAGGTACAAACTCCAGTCTTTGAAAGCCAGACGAAGAACAAACTTGGTAATACTGAAGTTAGAACGCCAATTATCAATGAAGTTAAGGAAGCCATCATAGATTTTCTACACAAGAATCCAGAAGCTGCACAGCTTCTTAACCAAAAGATTCTCACCAACGAGAATATTAGAAAGAAGCTGACAGAAGTCAAAAAGATTGCTAAAGAGAACGCAAAAAAAATCTCCATTAACATTCCAAAGCTAAAAGACTGTAAATTCCATCTAGGACAAACCGGCCCACATGCAGACATGGGTGAGCGTTCCATGATTTTCCTCACAGAGGGAGATTCAGCCTCCGGTACTCTGAATACAGCAAGAGATGTTATGACACAAGCCGTATTCAGTCTAAGAGGAAAACCCCTTAACACAAACGGAATGTCAATGTCTGACATGTACAAGAACACGGAGCTTTACAACGTTATGGCCGCACTTGGCATTGAAAATGGCATTGATGGCCTTAGATATGGCAAGGTTATCTTTGCAACTGATGCCGATATTGACGGTTTCCATATTCGCATACTTCTTCTCACTTACTTCTTAAGCTACTTTGAAGATTTAATTAACGCCGGAAGGGTCTGGATTTTGGACACGCCTCTTTTCAGAGTAAGAAACAAGAGCGTCACAACCTACTGCTTCTCAGAAGAAGAGCGCGACAACATGATGAGACAAATTAGGGGCTCAGAAGTTACCCGCTTCAAAGGCTTGGGCGAAATTTCCGCCAAAGAGTTTGGTCAGTTCATTGGAGAGGACATGAGGCTTATTCCTGTCACCATTGGCAGCCTTGCAGAGGCAAAGAAAGCCATGAATTTCTACATGGGAAAGAACACTCCAGAGCGTCGTGACTTTATCATGGAAAATTTGGTGTAAGGAGGCTAGAGGATGTCAAACGCAAAAGATTTATTCAGACAAAACTTCATTGAATATGCCTCTTACGTCATCAAAGACAGAGCCATTCCAGACATAGAAGATGGCCTAAAACCGGTACAAAGGCGCATTTTACACACCTTAATTGAGATAGATGACGGTCGTTTTAACAAAGTTGCCAACGTGGTTGGTTCAACCATGCACTACCATCCACACGGAGACGCCTCCATTTACACCGCCCTTGTCAACCTTGCCAACTGTGATCTTTTTATTGAAAAACAGGGTAACTTTGGTAACTTCATGACAGGCGATGGCGCCGCTGCTGCTAGATACATTGAGTGCCGACTTTTGCCCTTTGCTAAGAAGGTTTTGTATAACCCAGAAATCACCAACTACGTGGAATCTTATGACGGCAGAAGCAAAGAACCCATCACCTTCCCAGCAAAAATCCCAGTAGTCCTAATCCAAGGCACAGAGGGCATTGCAGTAGGCATGTCCACCAAAATTTTGCCCCACAACGCAGTAGAGGTCATAGATGCCCAGATAGCGGCAATCAAGGGTGAGGAGTTCCATCTTTATCCCGATTTCCTCGGTGGTGGCATCATTGATGTATCGGACTATCAAGATGGGCTTGGAAGTGTAGCTGTCAGGGCTAAATTGGATACCTCAAATGCAAAGAAGATAGTAATTGAAGAACTTCCCTACGGCGTAGACAGTGAAAGCATGATTCATTCCATTGAGGATGCAATTAAAAAGGGTAGGCTTAAGATTCAAAGTGTAAGTGACTACACTGCAGACAAGGTCAACATAGAGATTTATCTTGCCAAGGGTACTTATACCAAGGATATTGTGGATGCTCTTTATGCCTATACCCTGTGCGAGCAGAAGATTTCTGTGAACTGTCTTGTTATTAAGGACAAACTTCCGCACGTTTGCACTATCTCGGATGTTATAAAATATCATGCAAGCCACATTATTGATGTTTCAAAGGCCGAGCTTGAGGTTGAAAAGGGTCATTTGTATGACAAGCTTCATGCAAGAACTCTGGAAAGAATCTTTGTTGAAGAGCGCATCTATAAGAGAATTGAGCAAAAGAGAACGCAAGAGGCCGTTTTTAATGCCGTTAAGACAGGTTTTGAACCGTACGTAGACCAACTTGTGCGAGACGTCACGGATGACGATGTTGAAAGATTGCTCAAAATCCCAATCAGAAGAATATCGCTCTTTGATATTGAGAAAAATGAGCAGGAAATTGATGAGATTAATGCAAATATTAAACAGGTTGAGTACAACTTGGCCCACCTTGCAGAGTACTCCATCAATGTCTTGACCGATATTAAGAGTTGTGTAAATGAAGTTTTAAGAGAGAGAAAGACAAAGATATCGGACTTCAACATTATTGACGTGAAGGAAGTTGCCAAGCGCGATTTAGACCTCAAGTATGATGCCCTTACAGGGTACTTGGGCACGAATGTGAAGACGGGTAACTTGCAATGCAAGGTCTCTGAGTACGATAAGATTCTGGTGATTCAGAAAAATGGCACGTATTATTGCACAAATGTCTCGGATAAAGTCTTTGTGGGTAAGGATATGGCTCACTGCTCGTTGGCAGACAAACAAACGTTGGATGGCCTTGTGTTTACCGTTATCTATCAGGATAAAAAGACAAAGGTGACCTATCTTAAGAGATGTAAGTTGTCTGGTTTTATCATGAATAAGCCGTATGAATTGCTACCGGATCCCGATACCTGTGCCATGAAGAAGCTCTCTACCTATGAGGATGCGGAAGTTACAATAACGTATAAGGGCTCGCGTGCAAAGGAGACTGTGATTCATTTCTCGGATTTCCTAATCAAGGGGGCAAAGGCTGGAGGGGTCATAATCACAAAGAAAGAAGTGGCTTCTATTAGGATTAAGCCTTGCAAGTTAATTGCACATGCTGAAGAGCCAGCTGGAGAGGAAGAGATACCTGAGATTGAAGAGGAAGATGTAAAGCCTTCAGAACCAAACGAAGGTTCTAAGAAAAAGCCTTCTGAAGATATTCCCAGTCTCTTTGATGATGTAGATTAAAGGTGTTTGAAGTTGTGAAAAACCTAGACCAAGATATTGCCTCACGAGTTTTGTATGAAGATAACCATATTATAATTGTAAACAAACTTCCAGGTGAGATTGTACAGGCCGATAAAACAGGTGACAGAACCCTAGCAGAAGATGTCAAAGCCTATCTAAAAGAAAAATATAACAAACCGGGTAACGTTTTTCTGGGGCTACCTCATAGATTGGATAGACCTACTAGTGGCCTTGTTGTTTTTGCCCGTACGGACAAAGCTTTG
>CAVKHB010000170.1:0-3580 GCA_963656005.1 Coriobacteriaceae bacterium | reverse complement strand
GCTCCGTTCTTATTGGAACCTTCAAGACCACTCTTGGAAGAAATAACTATGATGTCTGTCAAAAGATCTTTTGCAGCTTCATGCTGAACGGCCATTTGTCGGCTTGCATGTTTTGAGCAAACGAAAAAACCCTTGTAGTCAACATTTGTAACAAGTTCAAAATCTCTAAGCGGCATTTCCTTAACACTACCTGCCCTCAAAACACCTGCATTGCTAACAAAAAGATCCAAAGATCCCGTTTGTTGAGCCACATAGTCCATCATTTTTATTACGGATTCTTCATCACAAACATTAACAGAAACTCCAAGAGCAACTGTTTTCTTTGCCTGTTCATTTAATTCGTTGGCAAGACGGGTTGCACCTTCAAAGTTCATGTCTGCAATAAAGACAAAAGCACCAGCTTGAACAAGGCTTCTAACAATGCCTTCTCCAAAACCCTGAGCACCACCTGTTACAAGAGCAACCTTGCCTCTTACAACATCATCTCTACCATGTAGTACATTGGAATTTGGCTTAGCAGAAACGCCTTCTGCCTTGCAGGCTTCATCATAAGTTGCACCAAGTCCAAAGACTAAATCAGAACCTTCTACGGCAACCGTTGCAGGATAGTTTCCTTTTTCAACAATGTCCTCAAAGGCCTTCTTCCATTCATTTTTTTCACATTTAAGAACTAATTGGGACACCGTTTTCTCACAGGACTTTTTGCAAGATTTCTCACAAGGCTTTTCCAAGGTCTTTACAAAAAGACACCTGCTCCCATCAAAAGTTAACCCTCTTATATATGCAGCTAAATTTTCTGCAGCTAAATGTTCCATGTAACCTCCTCCAATTAAACACAAATACTCTTTGATAGCTCTAATGCACTTTCTTGTACGTTAAAGTGATCAAGCCGTCTGCCAATGTTGGCATATTTTTTTATCCTACTGTCCAAGTCCAAATCTCTTAGAGGATTAGACTTTGAGAACAACCCCAGATTGGGGTTTACGGAAGACAATTTCTCATGCGCCACCAAGGCCCATGCCGACTCAATAAGATGCGAACACACGGGATCAAGAAGCTCGGGACAATTAAAACTTTGCCTGCTTGAATTGACATCAACACCACTTATTTGCATAAGGTTGTTTTCTCTGCACAATTTTACAATTCTCTCCATTTGAGCCCTTGTATTTCTAGGTGGCATATAGGTCACAGCCTTAAATCCAAGAGCGGCAATGTACGGGATAAACTCATCCAAATACGCATCCTCAAAGCTCTGTGCCTTCTTGTCCCCCGTGGGAGATGCCCCCACATCACCAAGATAGGCATAAGCCGATATTGCTCCAATGGAATTGGAGAAGGCAAGAACGTCCCTGACGTCTGGACACTCGTTTTCATTGGGTTGAATAAAAAACTGGGATAAGAGTGTGGTTTTTAGAATACCAAGTAAATCGTACTCATAATGAGGATTTTTCACATCCAAAAGGTACTCTTCCTGTTTTTTGTTTAGCACTAAACCCAAGGATTTTTCCAAGTAATCTACTAAAGCTTTTCCTTTCCCATTTTGCTCAATTATCTTACCTGCAATTGCATAGAGAATATGACGTTCTGTAACAGAACCGGCCTCTTCATGCCTTGATAAAGGAAGAACATCATCTTCATAATTAATTGTAATTCCCAAGCCCAAGGAATTGAACTTATCAACCATTTGCTGGTTACGTAGGCCTCTTGCCTTACAAACAGAAGACAAGAAGATCTTACAATCATAGAGCTTTCCGTAGGGAACCCCATGAACACACATGTAGCCAATACCCGGAGAATCTGGATTATTTAGCCTAGTTTCTGCAAATGGAGTATTTTTAAATCCAGCTCTAAGTTCAAATCCCACCGTTGAAGCCATACCCAACAGTTGTGTTACCTGAAGAAGTTCTCGTGCGGCACCTACGCTATCGTGATCAATGGCTCCAACTATACCCAAGCCTGCTTCCCAGGCTTTGAAAGCGGCAGAAGCAGGTTCGTAAGGAGAAAAAGAATAAGTTGTATGAACATGATTGTTCACTTGTTCCAAGACGTTTCTCGTAAGACGTCCGTCTTGGATTTCTTTACCCAAGACTCTTGCAGCTTGAATCCTTTTTTCATAGCTTTTGTCATTTAAATCTTGAATTTCTTGCTGTAGAGTCTTGTAAGAAACATCCATTATCATACTCCCTTCATTTGAGTTCTGAAGAACTCTACATCATTACGGTTAGATTTTGGGACATATCCATTTAATGGAAGAATTTGCTCGTGTATGGAATCAAGAATATCCAAAGTATGGGCAAAGTAGTATTCTTCCATCTCGGCTGGAGGAGTAATCCAGTTTCTGGAACCAACAACAACACAAGGAGCATCAAGCTTGCCAAAGCAAAGTCTATCAAGATTTGATGCCACGGTATGCATGTAACTTCCTCTTTCAGCACTATCCGTAACAAGAACACAACGACCAGTTTTGTTGACAGATTGTACTAGCTTTTCGTACTTGAGAGGGTTAATCCAGCGAAGGTCAATGACCTCGGCCTTAAGTCCATACTTAGTAAGCTCTTGTGCTGCCGACATTGCAGTATAAAGAGCTGGGCCAAGAGCAATAATGGTAATATCATCACCTTCAAGTTTTACGTCTGGTTCGCCTTCTGGAATCTCATAATAACCTTCAGGAACACCCTCTTTATGGAACTCCTCACCCTTACCGTACAACTTCTGGCTTTCAAAGAATACAAACGGGTCTGTTCCACGAAGAGCAACGTTTAGAATACCCTTCACATCATAAGGAGTTGCTGGATAAGCAGCCTTAAGACCTGGAACGCAGGAAACCATTGAAGTCCACTCCTGAGAGTGCTGTGCTCCGTACTTATTACCAACAGAAACTCTCAAAACAAGAGGCATCTTAAGAACGCCAGCACTCATGGCCTGCCATTTTGGCATCTGGTTGAAGACTTCATCCCCAGCACAGCCCAAGAAATCACAATACATAAGCTCAACAACTGCACGTCCGCCAGACATTGCATAACCTACACCACTACCAACAATTGCCGCCTCACTAATTGGCGAATTGAAGAATCTGTGATAAGGAAGAAGTTCTGTCAAACCTCTATAGCAAGCAAAAGCCCCACCCCAATCTCTGTGGTCTTCGCCATACGCTATCATTGAAGGGTCATTTACAAATCTATGAAGCATTGCCTCAAAAACAGCATCTCTATACTGATACTGCTTGGCAGCTGGATACGCCTTTCCATTTTCATCAAAGGCATATCTATTTCTTCCTGCAATCTGCTTAACACGTGGGTTTTCTTCAACTGGCTGAAGTAATGCACTCTTTCCTTCTTGCATTGCAGGGGTATTTGTATTGCTGAACATAACTTTTTCAATGAAAGAAGGCTCAATAATAGGAGAAATCTCATCATCCACAACAATGCTAATAGTCGTATGCATCTTATCCTTGATAACTTCATCCATCTTCTTGAGGTCTTCCGCCACCAAAAGGCCATTATCTACAAGATATTGCCCATATGCTTTAATTGGGTCCTGCTCTCTAAACGCTTCAAGTTCTTCTTTTGTCCTATAAGTC
>CAVKHB010000169.1:0-3586 GCA_963656005.1 Coriobacteriaceae bacterium | reverse complement strand
GTTATCCAAGAAATCCCAAGGTCTTGGGTTGTGCTTTTTGCCCATACTTTTATTCTCCATATATTTAATAGATTTCAATAAGTTGCAAGAAAAATATATCAAAGTAATAAAACGTGTTCAATAGTTTTTCTGACGAGTTTTGAAATTATGTCAAAATTAAACAGCAAGAACAGAAGAGTTCAAATTTTGTGCAATGCAACCCACAGATAGAACTCACAGGTAGACACAAAGCAACCCACATGTAGACACAAAGCAACTCACAGATAGCGACAAAAAAACCCACAGATAGACACATGCTCGACAAATAAATAGAATACCCACAGCACAAGGCAAAAGGGGTGATTATGGAGTTTACTTCGTTTGAACAGATTGTAAATTACATGGAGCATTTTACCAATCTGGAGAAAAAAACAAACCTCTACAGCGTGCGCACCTACAGGTTGGATCGCATGCAGGCCTTGATGCAGGCACTTGGCAACCCCCAAAACACCTACAAGACAATTCACATTGCAGGAAGTAAGGGCAAAGGCTCCACGGCAAGCTATATTGCAAGCGGACTCAAAGCCGCAGGCTACAAAGTTGGCCTCTACATGTCCCCACACGTCACCGATTACCGCGAGCGCTTTACCCTCTGTGGGCAATTCATCCAGGACGAACTCCTTATTGCAACAGGAAATAGACTTCAACACCTACTTGAGAGCTTCCGCTTTTGCGACCAGCTGGGCAAAAACGAACCCACCACATTTGAACTCTACACCGCCTTTGCATTTCTCCTTTTTCACGAACTTGGCTGCCAATGGGCAGTAATTGAAACCGGTCTTGGAGGCCGCCTAGATGCCACAAACATCCTCCTCCCCCAAGCCAGCGTCCTCACCCCAATTGAGCTCGAACACACCGATATTCTTGGCTCCACCATCTCCAAAATAGCCATAGAAAAATCCAAAATCATCAAACCCAACGTGATAGCTTTCACCTCCTCCCAACAGCCCGATGCCCTTGAGGTTTTTAGAAACGAGGCACGTGCGCAACATTCTACACTGTATGAATTTGACAAGGAGATAAAGACCTTAGACACTTGGTTTAAGACTGGAACTCAACAGGTTAAAGTTAGCTTTATAGATCGTTTTGAAACGAGCTACAACCTATCAATGTGGGGCAGTGTACAAGCTCAGAACAGTGCGCTTGCACTTTTGGTTCTTAGAACTTTAGGCTTGTACAGAAAAGGACTTACAGAAAAGGCTTTTGAAGAAAACAAACTCCCCGGAAGATTGGAGAAAGTTGATTGGCTAAGACCCCTTTACCTAGATGGAGCTCATACACAAAACAGTTTGGGACATTTACTTGAAACATTTAAGGAAATGTATCCAAACGTAGTAACAACAGGAGTTTGCATTTTTGGCTCTGTAAATGGGAAAAACCATGATGCCATGTGTGATGAAGTCTTAAATTGTTTTGATAAAATCATTGTTTGCAGACCAGGAACCTTTAAAAAAAGTGATCCACAGGCTCTCTATGACATGCTAAATACAAAGGTTATGACATGCGAGAAGTGGAAAAATAAAGAAATTTATCTTAGATGTGAAGCAAAAGATGCTTTAATATTAGCTTATGAACTTACCAAGGAAAATGAACCCGTACTGGCTTGTGGCTCGTTTTATCTTGCTGGGGTCATAAAAGAAGCATTAGAGGTTTAAAATGTCGCTAAACTGGAAAGAAATGGAATTAATTTTGAAGGAAGCAAAGCTTGAAGGAAGTAAGATACAAGCTGTAATTCAAAACTCCTTCCACTCGGTAACTTGGCAGCTTTACAATAGAGAAAAAGGTAGATATAGCTTTTATACCGAGATTGGCACACAATCCAGTAGAATAAACCTAATTTCTACAAATTCTAAGCCTCAAAAGACAAAAAAACTTCAAAGATTTGAACAGTATGCCAGAAAAAACCTAGAAGGTTCCACCATAGTAAAGTGCTATCAATTACCCTATGACCGTGTTGTTATATGGGATTTAGACAATCATGGCAGAAAACTTAAAGTAGTCATAAGGTTGTACAGTGGGCCAGGTGCAAACATCATTGTTACAGACGAAAATTTTATCATCCAAGACCTTCTTCTCAGACGTCCAGGTAGAGATGAAACAAGTAATAAGATTCTTCAACTTGAAACAAAGGAAAAAGAAGATAAGTCCTTTTCTGTGAGAGAATATGAAGGCTCTTGCTTCAACGAATATGTTGAGAAAACCTTTTCTCAGCAACAAAATAACGATTTAAAAGCTCAATTATCAAAGCAAGTTGAAACAAGACGAGACCATGAACTTTCAAAATTAAGCACATCAATTAAAAGTTGTGAAAAAACAATTGAATCTAATAAGGACTATATTGAACTAAAAAAAGATGGGGATTTCCTTTCAGCAAACGCTTATCAAATAAAGAAAGGTATGGACAGAATTACGCTTGTTGATTGGTTATCAGATCCAACGGGTAAGACTTCTGTCACTTTGCAACTAGATAAAAGTTTAACACCGGGTGCGAATGTACAAGCCTACTACGATAAATATCAAAAGGCTAAAGGTACATATGAAAACGCCCTTTCAGAGCTTGAAAGATTAAAAACCGAATACGAACAGACAAAAGCTCGCTATGAGAAAGCTCTTATGGACACAGAGGACGAGCAAGCAGATATACGCAGGCTCAAAGCTATTTTGGAAAAATCTGGACCACAACAGCAAATTCAAATAGGCCCCGGTATTAGATGTACAAGCGGAGGTTTCTTGATTCTCGCTGGCAGAAACGCAAAGGAAAACGATGAACTTTTACGTCACCATGCAAAGGGCAATGACACGTGGCTTCATACCAGAGATTTTCCTGGAGGATACGTGTTCATTAAATTCAGAAGAGATAAGACCATCCCTCTTGAAGTGCTTTTAGATGCAGCAAACATTGCAGTTTTATATTCAAAAGGAAAGAACTTGAAGTCGGTAGATTTGTATTACACTCAGGTAAAATATCTAAGACGCCCAAAAGAAGGAAAAACAGGTCTTATCCTTCCGACTCAGGAAAAGAATCTCACAATTAAACCAGATCCACAACGAATTGCAAGGCTTTTGCCAAAGGAAAACCAATGAAAAACGCTTGTGAAGGAGTCTTATATCCGCAAAATGCCGCCTCTTGCATAACGTTAGAACAAACATCAAAGGCTGTTTTGGAAGAATATTCCTCAAGAAAGATACCTCATTATGTTGAGCTTAAGTGTAAAACCCATAAACTTGAAGGCCTTTTAGTCCCACACAAAAGCTGGCAATATTGCAAAGAAGAGCTTGAGGCTATATTTTCCTGCATAAAAGACAAACAATATGAGCTTAAACCCATATTTGTCCTAGCTCCATTGCATAAAGGACCAATCCTCACAGAGGGAAAGACTAACAACAAAATCTACTGCCCTCAAGATGGAAGTTTAAAAGGTAGCGACTGGGAAATAAAACTTGAGACACCACAAGAAATAAAGCCCTTTGTAGAACAAAATGATGATGTGTGCACTGAAGAACACAGTTTAGAGATTATCGCTCCATTTATTTATAAAACCTTTCC
>CAVKHB010000168.1:0-3593 GCA_963656005.1 Coriobacteriaceae bacterium | reverse complement strand
TCATAGAAGGTGTCCGAAGAGTGGGGAAAAGCACCATAGCTGAAGCTTTTGGAAAAAGGGAGTATAGGTCTTATGTCCTTATAGATTTTGCTAAAGATGTAAATAAAAGAATCTGTGAAAGCTTAGAAAACAACCTAAGTAACCTCGATGTACTTTTCCAAGACATATCTGTAGAAACAGGAGTACGGTTATATGAACGTGAAACTTTGATTATCTTTGATGAGGTACAAAAATTCCCTCATGCAAGGGAGGCAACGAAGTATCTCGTTGAGGATGGAAGATACGATTATCTTGTTACTGGTTCGTTGATATCTATAAAAGAGAGTGTTGAAAATATAACTATTCCTTCTGAAGAAAAAAAGCTCAAAATGCATCCGCTTGATTTTGAAGAATTCCTTTGGGCAATGGGAGAGGAGATTCTTTCCGAGTACATTCGTACATGCTCTAGAACTTCGGTAGCTCTTGAAGAAGACTTCCACAAAAAAGCAATGCGCCTTTTTAGGGAATACTTGCTTGTAGGAGGAATGCCTCAGAGTGTTGTAGCATATATAGAATCTAAGAGAAGTTTCGATGCTGCAGACAAAGCAAAGAGGATGATTCTTGAGATGTATCGTGATGACATAAAAAAAGCAGCAAGACGATACAGAAGCAGAGTTTCTGCGGTCTTCGATCATATTCCATCAACACTTTCCTCTCACGAAAAAAGGCTCGTCATAAGCGATATTAAACGTGGTGAATCTTTCTCTCTTTATGATGATCCTCTTTTTTGGCTAGGAGATTCAATGCTCTGTAATCTTTGCTATAAGTGCAATGATCCTGCTGTGGGGTTTTCTCTAAATCTTAATGAAAGTGCCGTGAAACCATATTTGGTAGACACGGGCCTTCTTGTTAGTCTGACATTCAGCGAAAATGAATTGATGAGCAATGAACTTTACAAAGAGATTCTGAATGACAAACTCTCCATCAATGAAGGAATGTTCTACGAAAATGCAATCGCACAGATGCTTGTTGCTGGGGGACGAAAACTCTTCTATTACAGCCATTACAATTCTGACAGTAAGCACAATGATATGGAGGTGGATTTTCTTCTTTCCAATGAGAGTAAGATAAATTTCAAGATATATCCTGTTGAAGTAAAATCCTCTACAAAATATTCAACCGTATCACTGAATCGGTTTATGGAACATTTCAGAAAAAGAATAGACAAAGGTATTATTATACATCCCAAAAACTATTCAATGGACGAAAGATTGGTCAAATATCCTCCGTATATGGTGTTCTGCCTCTTCAATGAATAATGCCAACAACGTTGCAAAAGGAGCAAACCCAATTAATATGTAACACAGGAGTAGTAATGAACATAGCTTTGGCGGCAGTTGGTTTTAAAACAGGCAACATTGAATACAACAAAAACAAGATAATGGAAACTCTCGAAAAATATTCTAAGAACAATGACTTGGTTGTTTTTGGTGAGACGTTTCTCCAAGGCTTTAATTGCTTGTGCTGGGATTTTGAAAAAGACAAGTATATTGCAATTTCAAAGGACGATAAAATCATAAAAGATATCGGGATGAAGGCCAAAAAGTGTAAGACGGCTGTTTCGTTTGGATATGTTGAGCGGGATGGAGATAAGCTTTTCAGTAGCCAGCTCACCATAGATAAAGATGGCAAGATTGCGGATAACTATAGGAGAATTTCAACTGGCTGGAAGGAGCCTGTGGCAGATGCGCACTACTGCGAAGGAGAGGCCTTTCATGCTTTTACGCTTGCGGGGAAGACCTTGGCTGTGGGCTTGTGTGGTGACCTGTGGTATGACAACAACGTGCAAGCAATGCAAGACTTGGCCACCGATATTGTGCTCTGGCCTGTGTACGTGGACTACGATTTCAATGCCTGGAATGCATCAATCAAGCTGGAATATGCAACGCAGGCCAAGAGGTTTGCACGCCACGTCCTACTTGTGAACTCGGTTTGTCTTGAGCCCGATGCCTTTGAGCTTGCCCGTGGTGGTGCGGCTTATTTCTATGATGAAGATATCTCATGTGAGGTGCCGGCGGGAAAAGAAGAAGTACTTGAAGTTGCCGTGGAGGGATTTTAAGGGGCGTTGAGGACTTTGAGGGCCTTGTGGGACTTTAAGAGGCATTGAAGGACTGTTTGCAGTGTGAAGATGCACTTGAAGATCTTGAACCAACACATGAGGTTAACATATTTCAGCAGTTGTGCGGAAATATGTTACATTTATGTCAGGGTGTACAGTGAATCCAAAGTAAGAAGAAGGACATCTTGGTCTTCCATACTGTTGAACCAATCTGTATAACCAGACAGCGAGAAGAGAATGTATTTTGCAATTTTGTATTTGGAATCTATAAGGCCGGATCTTCTAACTAGGGTCTCATAGACGCTTCTGTCGATTTTTTCATTCTTAAATTTGCATTCTCCAACAACGGCTTTCTTGTCTCTTTCCGCAATTCCTACAACATCTATATCTGCAGACTGAGTCAAAATTTTACCTTCATTGTTTTTTATGCTTTCAACACCCCACCAAGTTCCAACCGAGGAAATAAAACAATCAAATTTGCCGCATATGCCTTTTTTTAGAGTGTAATATCTGCACATTCCTTCGAAAACGGGACCCATATAAGAGTGAAGTAGTGGCTTTACAATGGTGTTGTAGTAAAGTTCTCCTTCACCCATTTCAATTACACTGATGGCCCCAGGTATGAATTTATACCAAAATCTAAACATATAATCGCTTAATATGTACTGCGTCTTCTTCTTGTTGTTTTCCTCTGTTATGCATTTTTTTCTTTCAACAAGGCCTACGTTAATTAGCTTATCAAGCGAATACAATACGGTTGTTTCTTTTTCCTTGATTTTTGTGGAAATGGCATTGAGAGTTGTTTCCCCATTGGCAATTTGTTCTACAATATTGTTGACTATTGATACATCTGTGAATTCTTGAGTTAAAAGATTTCTTGTTTCATCATAGAGGTAGCCATCAGTTTTGAAAAACAGCCGTACTATGTTCTCATCAAGGCTTTTTTCTGAATCAATTAATGAGAGATATTTTGCAACGCCACCTGTTATTCCATAGAAAACCGCTTTTTCTTCATTTGAATAATTAGGGACAAACCTTGCTGTATCTAAATAGTTAAAAGGATTAAGCTTAATCTGTGAGTCTCTTCGTCCAAAGAGGGGGCTCTTCTCGCTGAGAACCTTGCCTTCCATAAAGCTGAGAGAAGAACCACAGAGTATGATTTTTAAATTCTTATCATTCCACACTGTATCTATGTACTTTTGCAATACAGAGAGAAGTGCTTCGTCCGATTCTGCCCAGTAAGACAACTCGTCAATTACAAGAATTACTTTGTCTTTATCTATGTTTCTATTGATGAAATCAAATACTGCTTCTATTGTATTAAAGCTAATATCATCAACACCAGGCATAAATAAATTTGCGACCTGTTTTGAGAAAAGCTCTAGATTTCTTTGTCTGCCTACCTTTGTTGCTGTATAGAATATTTTTTTCTTGTCTTTTGCGAACTCTGCAATGAGTGTAGATTTTCCTATACGCCTTCTTCCATATACTACCG
>CAVKHB010000167.1:0-3602 GCA_963656005.1 Coriobacteriaceae bacterium | reverse complement strand
CTGCAGTTTCAGAGTCTCTATCTACTCCAAGGTCTATTGATACTAACTTATCCCCAAGACCAAAGAGCCTACCAAACCACGTGCCTTGGATTTTGTTTCCTGCATCTTTAATTACATTCTCTATACTTTCAAGGATTGTGTTCTTCAGCTTAATGCCAATATAAGCTATCCACTCAACGATACCAGTAAAGAGATTTCCTATCATTGAAGGAATGGATACAAAGATAGTCTTAATTACATTGGATGCAATTGCTCCAATATTCTTAAAGAGCGTAGTAATTGTTGTCTTTATAGCATCCCATGAAAAGGTCACTTGTAAGACTTCTCCAATGTACCTAAAGGTATCCTTTGCTGTATTTCCTATGGCAGAAAACCAAGAGCCTATCTTGCCAAAAACATTAGTAACAGAAGTCTTAAGGTTTTCAATAAGCTGTGGAAAATTAATCTTCTCCAAGGTGCTAGCTATAGCATTAACAATGTCCGCAAGTATTTGTGTAAAGTATTTTTTTAAGCTGATAAAGCTGTTAGTGACTATTGCTCCTGCATTTTCAACGACCAAGGTCAGCATTGCTGGAATATTCTTAATCAGTGCACCAATTAGTCTTATGCCATTTACAGCTGTACTTACTATGCTATCTATGACTTTACCTACTGGACTATCGGTCAGCCAAGTTCCTATGTTGTTAATAAGCTCTGTCAAATCAAAGCCAACATCATCACAGTAACTGGTAAGTAAGTACATGCCATAATTATAGATTCCATCAAGCATATCCGATACTGCACTTGGAATTGCGTTTAAGGCTAGATCAAGTAGGCTTATAGAATTATCCAAAACTAGTTTTAATGTCTTAGGAACAGTTTCTACTAGATTTGATAAAAATGCCTTAATGCCTTCATAAGAAAACAGTGAATCCATCATTGAAAAAATTAAAGTGCCCACCTCTCTTATAAACTCTGGAAAAGAAGAAAAGACTATCTTTACGTTCTGAACAAAGGCATCGAACTTAATCTGAAAATTGGTGATGGCTGTGTCAAATGAGGAAATCAATGGAGAAAATGAGAAGTTAATCAAATCCCCAACCGACTGCTGGATATCACCCCAGGCGTTGGCAATATTGGTAAGGCTTTGTCTTGTATCAAGCTTGGCAAGCTCCTCACTATACTTTCCCAAAGATTCTATTACCTTATCCACTGCAGCACCATTTTCTAACTCACTTGTTGTTAAATCAGAGACATCGATTCCAAGACGCTTAAGCTGTGTAGTAGTGCCACTATAGGTGTTAAGAAGCGTTGTCATGGAGGAGTTGAGGTCTTTACCCGTAACATTGGATAAAAAAACAGACGCCTTACTGATTTTATCTATTTCACTAGAGGACTTTCCAAGTGCTGCAAGCTCAGAGACCATGCTCTCAATATCATCTTTACTCTGTAAGGTCTGACGAGCAAGGGTTGCTATGGTGTCGCAGGCCTTTTCATAAGCTTGAGTATTTCCAAGGGCTATCTCAAGCTGTTTTAGCTTTCTATTGGCGGTTGAAAAGTCATTAAAACAAGCTGAGACTGCGTCCCCAAGCTTTTTTACAGCAGCAACTACACTTGTAAGCTTAAAAGCTGTCTTTAAAGTAGAGCCAATTTTAGTGCACATGTTCTCTAAGTTAGTAAGTGAGCTTTTTGCAGAGTTTACTGCAGATGAGATATTCTCCTCAGCTTTAATTATTACTTTTGCCTGTGCTGCCATAATCGTGTCTCCATATAAAACAAAAAACCGCCCCGAAGGACGGCTTTACTTCTTAGTTTTAAGTTTTTTCATCTTTTCATTCAAATGCCTGCGGTAGTTTAACTGCACAAGCTTTAAAACCTGCATAGTCATGTAAGGCTGATCAGAAATAGAGCCTTCAAAAGGAAGGGTCCTAAAATCCCCAGTTTCGCTATCTGCAATTGGTAGATACAAATCTGTCACATAAGGTATCCACTTAGAGCACTCTTTATAGATAAGATTATTATTTCTTCCCATAAAGAGCTCTCGGCTTACAGATGCTATTTCTCTTCGCTCTTTTTCTGTTGGGTAAAAAAAGAGGCTTGTGAATACTCTCCTATTACCTTACTAGATAGCTCCATTTTTTCAAAAATAAGACTTGCTAAGTTTTCATTAGTCATTCTCTTATTTTCATCCTCATAAAAATTGTGGTCGATGATGATTTTGGGAAGAATTTCCTTAAAGAACATAATCAGCTCTTTCTGCCCTTTCTCATAGGCTTCTCTAAGGTTCATCATCTCTAGTGTTGGAAGTTCACGTAACGTGATAAAAGCATCATCTTCTTTTTCCATACCACATTCAAGACCAACATTAATTTTTACACTTTGAATAAAGGCTCCATAATTTCTTTTTTGTACGTACATGTTAATTTTCCTCCTATACTGTTTCACTTGATGTGTTTGTAATTACGATGACTAAGGGCTCCTCTGTTCCACTAGAAAGTGCCTCTCCATCAATAGAAGCAGTCAACGCTCCGGTTCCACCAACAGATGCAGAAACACTTGTAATTGCAACATATGGCATGATGATTTCATACTTTTGCTTTTCTTTATCTGAGGAAGTAAAAAGTAATGAGATTTTGGCTGTCTGCTCTGTTACTAAATACTTGTCCTTAAAAGACTCAATATCTGCTGTGTACGGAATCTCAAAAGAGACAGTTACACTTCTTTGAGCATGTTGTGGTTGACCTACATAAAGACCTGTTGCATAAGTTTTAGGTGCATCTTCTAGTGCGTTATCCACCTTAAAACTTGCAGATGAAATATCAAATACTTCATCACCCACCTTAAACACAGCTGATGTACATCTATAGGCTGGAATTGTGAACTTAGCATTATCAGTGCTCCTTGTTCCACTTTCTTCCTTAACACCCTTTAGATCCACTGAGCCTTTAACATAATCACCTGCAGCACAATCTAAGGAAAAAGCAGAAACTGTAACTCCTGCATACTTTTTAACAGATGCCTTTCTATCAACAAAAACTGTTAACGAAGGTAAATCCTCATTAGGTCCGCATAAGGCATATTCATGTTTATGAGTTCCAGTACTTTCATCCTCTGTATGTTTTTCTTCCCCACCTAAAGATGCTTGTGTAATTAACTGAGCAAACTCGGGCCGTAAGACAAAACTAAAAGAGCCGTCTACGGTAATACCCAATAAATCTCGTGTTTCTGGGGTCTTTGAGGCTAAAAGTGAGCCTTCATCGCCTTTACTTACAGCCAGTGCTATACTTTCACTTGTAATGTCTACAAGGGTATCAGCATTTACTGCCACCCCAAAACTTGTCTCTTTTCCTATGCGTAAAGAGGCACCGCTTCCTGTTACAAATGCCATAATATTTTCCTCCTATCTAAAAGATTCTGTCCCACCTAATACGAAGGGTGGCTTCTATTGCACATTGATTTTTTGAGGCTGTCACATATGGGTAATAATCCATATCCGTCACCTCTGTATAATCCACAAAACTTTCAAGTTCTCTATCTTGGGCAAGTAATGAGCATAAAGCTGTAAAGTAGCCAAAAACTCTTTTTATCAAGGTCGTATGGCTTGCACCCTTACAGAGTATTGT
>CAVKHB010000166.1:0-3612 GCA_963656005.1 Coriobacteriaceae bacterium | reverse complement strand
TTGCGCTGGATACGCGTGGGCATGGGGGCTCGGAACGTGGTGTGAGGCCTTTTACGATTAGCCAGTTTGCAGATGACTTGTTCGATTTTATGCGGGAGAAGGGCCTTGAAAGGGCGAACATTCTTGGGTTTTCAGATGGGGGAAATGTGGCTCTTCTCTTTGCGCTCCGGCATGGCGAGATGGTGGAGCGTCTCATTCTCAATGGCGCGAATCTTTTTAATGAAGGTTGCAAGAAAAGTGTAAATAGGTGGATTGAAAACGAGTATAACTCGGCTTTGGCGCGGGGCGATAAGGCTACTGCTGACTTGATGGCGTTGATGATTTTTGAGCCTAACTTGAAGCCTGCGGATTTAAAGGGGCTTAAAATGCCGGTTCTTGTTATTGCTGGCACGAACGATATGATTTTGAAGAAGCACACTCGGCTTATTGCTCATAGTATTGCTAATAGCAAGTTAGTATTCATTGAGGGAGACCACTTTATAGCCTACAATAATCCTGTTGCGTTTAATGCGGCGGTGGATAGTTTTCTGCAGGCTACTAAGTGATTGGATTTGTTTTAAAGTAGGTTTCAATAATTTTATCTACATACCAAGTATTTAATTGGCTGGTACCTGTCTCAAAGGTTATAATGAGGTTTTTTCCTTGTATAATTCCATTTAGAGCATAGAGTTCAATTTTATCCTTCGCTTTTTGCCTATACTCTTCATCATGCATGAGCCCTAAATGTTCCCAGTAGTAAGTCTCGAGTGTATATGGATGTAAGATTGTAAAGTCTGGAAGTCTAGAGGTTGCTCCTTCATTTAGTTCTAGACGCTTTTCATAATGATAAGGAATCTTTGCCGTATAAAGCCTATCGGCTATGAGGATTTCGCTTTTGGATCTTACTATGTCACCTTTTAGGGTTTGATAGGGGGCTCTATACGTGTAGTTTTCTGGAAGCTTTGGATCATAGGTTTTGCTCCAATCTTGTATGTAGCCTTCGTTTGTGATTGGATTTAGGGTTATGAAGGGTTTCAGCTCTTTTGAAAACTTTGTTAGGGCTTTATGTTTCTTTGAGTTCTTTAATTTAAACAGAGCATTTTCTGTTATATCGTATTCTTCCTTTAATGCTTCTAGCAGAGTTTCTTCATATTTTTTTTGAGATAAGGCTTTAATTTGGTCAATTTTATCTTTACCAAGATATTCTAGGGGTTTATTCTCTTGAACTTTAAAAATACGAGTGATTCCTCTGTTCTTTCTTAAAACAATATGACCTGATATGGCTTTTTTGATGCTTTCTTCTATAGTTTGAATGGTTTTCTTTAGTTTGTTCAGTTGAATTTCAAGGGTTTTAATGTTGTCCATGCTTTACTCCTACCTCAATGTGTACATAAACTCATGTTTTTAGGGCCAAAATGTACACTTGTGTACATTTGTGGTTAAAAATAAGCAAAAATGTACACATTTGATTTTAAGTTGAGTTTTTGGAGCTTTGATTTGAAATAAAAAAGCTCCCAAAGCACTCGGGAGCCTCACGAACATCGCCTGCGAGGATCGAACTCGCGTTGACGGGATGAAAACCCGTTGTCCTAACCACTAGACGAAGGCGACATCTTGTTGTTATTAGCATGAGCCACATTGGATTCGAACCAATGACCCACGCCTTAAAAGGGCGTTGCTCTACCTACTGAGCTAGTGGCCCATAACAACAACGTGAGATTAACAAATTGAGTGCTTTATTGTCAATACTCATTCTCAAAAAATCGTACGCCAAAAATAATCGCCTAGACCAAACTTCCTTAGTCCCGATGCTTTGATGATGTCATTGGTGTTAAGTGTAGGTCTATCCTCATAATCTGCAATTGAACGCGCTAGGAGCACGGTTCCTAGCCTTCCGCGAGTGTCTTGCGGAAAATTGCAAGTGCCTGTGCGGGCAAAATCTTCAAAAATAGCAAGTTCCTCCTTGAGGGTTTGAAGTGCTTTAATGGATGAAATAGCCTGGCTATTGTAAGAAACTCCCTCTATATATTTATAGCGGGCACGTTGACGCTGCTGGCTTAGAACAACCTTATCTATATAGTAAGTGTCGGGTTTGTGTTCTAAGCTGGAGGTAAGGCTGGACATTATATCGGTTTCTTGAACGGGGAGTCTGATGTCAAAGCGCTCGATTATTGGACGCCCAATTCTGCTCCAGTAGTTTTCAATTTTTTTTGCAGTGCAGGTGCAAAGGGAGTGATTGCTCCCCAATGCCCCGCAGGGGCAGGGGTTCATGTTTGCTACAACGACAAAATCTTCTACACTTTTGTTTGTCGATGTTTTTCCGTCCATGAAGGATCTAACTGCATCCAACGTTTTTGAGTTGTACATGTTAAGTTCATCCAATATTAAAGTACCTCCATTCAGTAGACTTTGAGAGTTAAGTCCTTTACTTGAAAGGATTTTCTGAGCGTTGGTAGCATTTGTATCGTGGGGAAGGGTTAGGGCTATGGGCTGGGGTGCCAGGCTGTTTTCCTCTTCATGTACTCTTTGCGAGGCTCTTTGCAATAACAATAGGATTTTGTTACTCAGCATGGTTTTACCAACGCCTGGAGGGCCAAAGAGGAGTATGGAGTGAAAGCCCGCGGTTGCCATTGAGAGGATTTCTTTTTCCTGCTCAAGGCCAATGACATCTTCGAAAATCGGCAGTTTTTTATCCTCCACCAAGGGCGACGGTTGCTCTTGTTTGTCTATGGCTTTGAGGCAAGCTGTCATGGCCTCCAGCAGCGTTGATGCGTAAATTATGCCTTCTGAATTACCCTGGGAGGCGTCAAAAATATCGGGATTAGAGACGGGGCGGGGGAGGATGCAGAGGCTGCAGGCGAGTTTGCGCGCGCTGGCGAGGGTGGCGGCGAGGTGTTTGGTGGGGAGGAGGCGGCCATCTAGGGCGAGTTCGCCGAGTGCGAGGATGCGGAGGTCGCCGGTCAGCGGTTTGCCTTGCATGGCCTTGCAGAGCACGATTGAAAGTGCGATGGGGAGGTCAAGTGTGGTGCCGTCTTTGGGCACGTCCGCCGGGCTGAGGTTGAGGAGGACGCGATTTTGGGGGAAGCTGAAGCCCGATGTTTTTAGGGCGTTGCGCACGCGGTCCTTGGCTTCTTTGACGGGGGTGCCGGGGAGGCCGGTGATGTCGAAGCCGGGGAAGCCGTTTCTGATGGAGCAGTCAACTTGGATTTCTAGACCGCCGTAGTTTGTGGGCATGTAGCCAAATACTGTTGCTTTTTTCATAAGCACCTCTCTTTAGATAAAGTGGAGATTTTGGCGCGTTTGATGTCTAGTGCGGCACCAAAAACTCCCTACTTTTTAATACAAATTAAAATGAAAAATTGTTGTATTTGGTTTGGGACGGGATTTAATTTGTTGTGTTGTAAAGATTTGTTGTGTGGATGGTGGCGGGGGTGTGGATTGTTTGAGGAAAATCGCAAAAAAATGAAAAAAATTGTTGACAGAAAAAAGCCTTTGTGGTAATTTCTCTGAGCGTGCCGAGAGGTGCGACAAAAAAGTTCTTTACATTAATAACGAAGGAAAGATGAATCATGGAAGCTATGAGGGCTTCCTAGTCAATTCGATGACGAACAGAATACGGTGGAAAAAGAAAGA
>CAVKHB010000165.1:0-3615 GCA_963656005.1 Coriobacteriaceae bacterium | reverse complement strand
CGTATAGACCATGTAGACCAAATGGGAAATACTGTAGAGTCAACGGCAGAGGTTCTAAAACTGTCTGTCCCTAAAGGACAAAAGTTCTATACAAGCGACTTTTTCTTTGCTTCAGATTCTCAAGCCGTTGTAGTGGAGGGTGGTAATGAAGAATTAGTTGGTAGAGTGCTAGAGAAGGAGTTTGGGATTAAAGAATTTTCCTTGGATGCATTTAAGCCAGATCTTGGTTTAGTTGGGCCGTTTTCTATTGGTGCAATGGTTATTGTAAATGCTTTTGCTGCAAACGATAAACAAAGTGCATCAGAAGTATTGGATAAGTATGCAGGACAAGATTACATTGTTCTTTATAATAATAGATCGGACAGAGAGTTTAGGGTTCCATATTTTGCTTCCTTATTTGAAACTTACAAAGTAAAACAGATAGTTGTTTTGGGAGAACATGTAAATAAGTGTGTGCGTTTTTTCTCAAAGCAGGTACCTCATGCTAAAGTAGAAGGCTTTAAAGGTACACTTGATGGTCTAATTTCTATGTTAAATACAAAAAATTGCAATGTTGTTATAGGAATGGGAAATATTAAGGGGGCTGGTACTGCCTTGATTGAATACTGCATAGCCCAGACTTCAAAGGAGGACTTGAATGCTTAAAACTGCTGTTGCATTAAGTATAATTCTTGGTTTTTTATCTCAAGAGTTCCTTGGGCTTGCTTCTGGTGGTTTAGTTTCTGCTGGCTATCTTGCTTTTTATTTCAATCAACCGTATAGAATTATTTCCACTTTGGCCTTAGCCATTATAGTATTTCTTGCTGTCAAAGGGCTTGAGCAAATTCTTTTTATATATGGGCGTAGACGTTTTGCTTGCTGCGTGCTTTTAGGTATCATTTATGCTTGGATTTTGAATGAAGTCATTGTTTCCAGCAACTTTGTTTTTCAAGATTTGAGGATTGTTGGCTATGTGGTTCCAGGGCTTATTGCTAACGACATGTTAAAGCAGGGGATTTTCAAAACGCTTGCCGTGCTTCTAATTATTGGTATTTCTATTGTATTACTACATTTAGCTGGGGCTTTTTGATGAAAAAGATTCGGCCTATTTATCTTGTTGTTGCTTTGATTCTTTTATCTTTAACCCTAGCTTTGGTGCTTTTAACCAAAAGCCAAGTTCATACTTCCTACTACAATATTCAAATTGAGGCTGCAACTCTTATGCAAGAATGTTTGGATTATCTAAAAGATTATGTGGTTGATAATGATATAAATATAGAAAAAGAAGATTTGAATAAAACGGGTTTGATTGGGCCTGAGATTTCCGAACTTACTACCACACTTGGAAATGAAGAGGCTAAGCGTTCCACGTTAAATCCTAACTGCGCTGCAATGATGGTTAAATACTTTATACAGGCGGGTTTAAAGCAAGGGGATGTGGTTGCTGTTGGCTCTAGTGGTTCATTCCCAGGTCTTGCAATTGCTACGCTATGTGCCGCAAGGGCTATGAATCTTAAGGTTAGACTCATTGCTTCTTACGGTGCGTCTACCTTTGGGGCCACGAGAGTGGAGTTTAATATTGCAACAATATTGAAGGTTTTAAAGATATCGGGCTTAGTGGAGTTTGAGTTTTTAGCTGTCTCCCCGGGTGGCGATAACGATTACGGTGTGGGTGCGTATGATGGTTTGCTGTACGAGAACACGCGCGAGGTGGTGGTTGCTTTGGGGCAAAGCGAGGGCGTGGAGTTTATAGATGTTCAGGACTTGGCTGAAAGTATAAGGCGCAGGTTGGAGCTGTACGGGGAGGATGTAGCGCTGTTTGTGAATATCGGTGGGGCAAGTCCAAATACTGGAATGTCTACGTATTCGCTTTCTGTGCCTGAAGGCCTTGTTACCCAGTGGGCTCAAATTCCAGACTCGGCGGATAGAGGCCTTATCTTTGAGTACGCCTCTCGCGGGATTCCTGTAATAAATCTCTTGTATGTAAAAGGCTTAATGACTGCAAATGGCCTTCCCTTTGACCCTGTTCCGCTTCCTGTTGTGGGGGATGGTGGTGTGTATTACAACACAGGCTATAACGTTGAGCTTGCTATCCTTGGAGTGGCGGCCGCCTTTGCCGTGCTTGCCGTGGGCGCGTGGCGAAAAGGAAATTGAAGTTTGTGGTTGAATTTTGGCGCCATGACCATTATAATCTACTTTGTATGACTTCCTCGTAGTGGGGAATAAAATTTGGAGGAAAAAAATGAAAAAAGCATTGTTCATTCTTTTGGTTCTTTGCCTTTCATTCTCTGTCTTTGCAGAGGGTGCTCAGGAAGCACAGACTTCAACAGCAGCAACAGAGTATGCTATTGCTATGATTACTGACTCTGGTGATATCACAGACCAGTCTTTCAACCAGTCAACCTATGAAGCATGTAGAGACTATGCTGCTGCTCAGGGTGTTAGGTTCCAGTATTTCAAACCTACTGGCGACTCAAACGAAGCAAGAGAAGCTTCAATTGTAAAGGCTATTGATAAAGGTTTCAATATTATCGTAATGCCTGGTTACCTCTTTGGCCCAGCAATTGCAAAGGTTGCTCCAGAGTATCCAGATATCAAGTTCGTTGCTCTTGACGTATCCGAATATGATGTAGGCGGAGCTATTAGCAACGTTTATTGCATGCTCTATCAGGAAGAAATTGCTGGTTACCTCGCAGGTTATGCAGCAGTTGCTCTTGGTTACACAAACCTTGGTTTCTGTGGTGGTATGGCTGTTCCAGCAGTTATCCGCTATGGTTATGGTTTTGTTCAGGGCGCAGATGCAGCAGCAGCTAAGCTTGGCAAGACAGGAACAATCCAGTACACATATGCAAACCAGTTCTTTGGTGATGCAGACGTAACAGCAGCTATGGATACAATGTATGCTAATGGCGCAGAGGTTGTATTTGCTTGCGGTGGTGGTGTCTACACATCAGTTGCTGAAGCAGCAGCTAAGGTTGGTAAAAAGCTCATTGGTGTTGACGTAGACCAGAAGGGTACAATTGATGGTGCTTATGGTGCGGGTCTTACACTTACATCTGCCATGAAGGGTCTCTATGCTTCAACACAGGCAGCTATTAAGACTATTGTTGAAGACAATGCATGGAATACCGTTGCTGGTACATTTGCAACTCTTGGTCTTGTTTCTAGCACAGATATGGATGCTAACTTTGTTGGTATTCCAACTGGTGATGGAACAGAGTGGTCAAGTTCTTTCACACTTGCTGACTATAAAGCAATTGTTAATGATCTTTACACTGGCAAGCTTGTCATCTCCAACGACACTTCAGTTGCCCCAGCTGACAACGCAAAGGTTCTCACAGTTAAGGATCTTGGAAACATCAAGTAAGATAGAATTTAAAGATGTTGTTGATTGGGTCACCTTTATTGGTGACCCTTTTTTTTACGGTTTTCTATTGTGAATAGGGTCAAGGTGTAATAAAATAGTCTTAATGACTTGCGTTTTTCTTTTTGAAAACGAAAAAGGAGGCATACATTGGCAGAACAGTATGCAATTGAGATGCTGAACATTACCAAGAGGTTTCCTGGAATTGTTGCAAATGACAACATTACCTTGCAACTGAAAAAAGGTGAGATTCATGCACTTCTTGGTGAGAA
>CAVKHB010000164.1:0-3629 GCA_963656005.1 Coriobacteriaceae bacterium | reverse complement strand
ACGCCAAGTATGTCGGAAAACGAGATTTTGTCTTTACTTGGCCAGACAATTTTACCTTCAAGCACCTTTGGACAGTCCGTGTCAGTTGCCTCAGTTGCATCCCTTGCAGCGGCTGCAACAGATGCCATTTCACGTCTTGGAATTATAGAATCCAACAGTAATTACTCGCTAACGGCCACCATCAGGGATTCTCTTGGCTTTGATATCTTCTCTTTACGCTCCAACATACTTCAGAACATCATCATTGACGCTCTACCTGGCGAGTTGGCTGGAAAGACCGATATTAGTTTACTTTCTAAGTACTTAGACGGAACTTCTTTGTTTGCAGGAAAATACCTCACCAGTGGGGTATTTGCTCAAATGTCTTTTAGGCTTAAGTCAGAGAAGAACAATAATAAAGATTTGGGCTATGGTCATTTCCTTTCAAAGGATTTGATTTTGGATATGGAATTTAGTGTTGATTGGGATAATTCTTTGGGTACGTTTACAATATTTACCAAGCCACAAGAGTTGTCCGCACTCAATATTTTGGATACTATTGGTTTTAGTGTAACCAAGAGGATGCAATTTTGATTTAATCGCAGGAGATAATAGATGAAAAAAGTAATTTCTATTGCAATTATCGTTTTGGTATCCATCTCTATGGTTTTTGCTGCTAATGAATGGTGGCAGGGACAGGAGATTGAAAAGTTTGAATACTCTGGTTTGCAGAATATTAGTTCTACAACCATTGATAATGCCTTATATTCCTACAGACATGCTGTATTCTCAGATTCCGTTTATGCTGAAATTGAAAATGCACTTTATGCAGTGGACGGCGTTGATTTTGTTATAACAGATGCAGTACAAGACGAGCAAACAGGAGGTCTTAAACTTTCATTAACCTTTTATGAACTTCCAATGCTTACATCTATCTCCTTTGAAGGAAATGAAAAAATAAAGACTAGTGACCTACGTGAAAATCTTTCAACAATTGTTGCTGGTTCATTCTATGACACATCTAGAAAGAGCATTTTTGAAAGTGCAAAGCAGGAAGTTATAAATTATTATCAAACAAAGGGTTACGAGTCTATTACGGTAGACTATACCATTAATGAAGATAGTGAGAAAAATACTTTCTCCATAGTTTTCTCAGTAACTGAAGGTCTACAAACAAGAATTTTATCCATTTCTTTCTCTGGAAACGAAAAAATAGATTCTTCTGTGCTTAAGAAGCAGGTTTCTTCCAAGGTTAAATCTCTTTTCAACAACGGATTCTTAAATGAGAGCACTCTTCAATCCGATATCTCATCAATAGCCCTTTATTATCAAACCAACGGCTATATTGATGTCATTGTTGGCGATCCTATCATTGAAGATGCAGCTTCTTCCAATGAGAAATACAGAGATGTTAATGTGACCTTCCCAATTGTTGAGGGTTCTCAATGGTTCTATGGCGGCCTTGAAGTCACTGGCAATACAATTTATTCAGATGAAGAAGTTGCTGCTGTTTTGACCATGGAAATTGGCTCAGTTTTGAACCTTCAAAAGGTACAGGAAGAGTGTACAGCTGTTGCTGATCTTTACTACAACAACGGTTACATCTCAAGTGGTATGAATCTCAGTGATGAGCGTGATGATACTACAATGCAGGTTAAGTACCATCTTAACATTGTTGAAGGTACTCAGGCACATATTGAACAGGTTATAATTTCTGGTCTTACAAAGACTAAAGACTATGTTATGACAAGAGAGTTGGCCTTTAGTGCTGGCGATGTTTTCTCAAAGGCTAAGTTAATTACAAGTGCTCAAAACCTCTATAACACAGGTCTTATCTCATCCATAGATTACGATCTTCTTTATGGCAGCCTAGATCCCAATGATGTTATTGTTGAGTTCAAGGTTGAAGAAGGAAACCAGAAGGATATTCAATTTGGTGCAACATTTGGTGGTACAGTTGATGGCTTCCCTGTTTCCGGCTTCCTTTCATGGACAGATAACAACCTTGGTGGAAGAGGGCAGACCCTTCAAATTTCCACTTCTATTTCTCCAGATACTCAAAGTCTTTCCTTCTCCTTTGGAGATTCTTGGTTCAAAGGAAAGAGGTGGTCCAACTCACTTTCTTTCAGCTTCTCTCATAAGAAGGTTTCCAATGAGCTTCAATTAGCAAATAGCACATTGGATCGCTATGATGGAAGAAATGAAAAAGATACCTATCCATTAGGCTTTGATAGCGCTGCAGAGTGGAATGCTTCAGGTAATGCCTATCCTTCTTCTGATAAGTTGATGGATTATCATCTTTATTCGTTATCTCTTGGATATTCAACAGGTTATACCTTCATATATGATATTGGTAGACTTTCCTTCAGCGGTGGTCTTTCTGTTAGCCTAAATAAGGCTATTTACGATAAAACTAAGTACGATCCTTTTGAAAAGCTTACCTATCAATATGGTGAAAAATGGCAGTTCTCCAATAAGTTATCATTGTCAGTACAGTGGGATGGAAGAGACTATGTCACAAACACAACTAAAGGCTACGTGCTTGGTGCAAGCTTAACCTACGCTGGTGGTCTTCTTGGTGGTCTTTCCAACTATATCAAATTAACTGGTAGCGCAGCTGGATATGTGAAGCTTTTCTCCTTCACAACCAAGAGCGATACCACTAAGAACATCATGCTTTGTGTTTCAACGTCAGCAAATGTTATGCTTCCTCAGTTCTATGACTATGAAGGAAAAGGACTTAAATTCTGGGATGCAAAGCTTGGTGCCACAAAGTATGAGATGCTTTACATTGATGGTATGACCATTGGTAGAGGTTTTGAAACTATAGCTGATCAGGCCTTCCTTTGGGATAACACCTTTGAGATTAGCTATGCAATTGCAGAGAACGTACTTCAGGCAGAAGCCTTTATCAGTGCAACAGGTATTTCTTCAACACTTGATGGTATGAGTTCTGGGCTTAACTGGTATTTTGCTGCTGGAGCTGGAATTAAGCTTAAGATTAGTGGTTTCCCACTTGGTCTATACCTTGTTAAAAATGCAACTTCTACTGTGGATGCTTCTGGAACTCGTAGTTTTAATTGGAGAGGCGGAAGTTATTTCCACGGCAAGAGCGAAACCAGTGGTATGAGCCTTGTTTTGGCTATTTCTACCAGCTTAATCTAAAGTTAGTCTAAAAGAGAATTGTATGGCTGATGGACCATTGATGCGTCAATACAGACAAATGAAAGAGCAGTATCCTGACATGGTACTGTTCTTTCGTTTGGGCGATTTCTATGAGATGTTTGATGCTGATGCAAAAGAAGTATCTTCACTTTTGAATCTTACTCTCACTCATAGAGGTGACGCTCCAATGTGTGGAGTTCCATACCATGCAGCTAAAAACTACATTAAAAGACTGTTGGAGCTCGGTAAAAAGATTGCAATTTGTGAGCAAACAGAGCTTGCAGATAGCACAAAGAGTTTAGCCAAGAGGGAAGTGGTACGTATTGTCACTCCAGCAACTGTTGTAGATGAGGATCTTTTAGATGAAAGAAGTTTTAACTTTATTCTTTCAATCTTCCAAAATAATTGTGCCTTTTGTGATGTTTCAACGGGGGATTTCCATTTAAGAGCTCTTGCTAAAGACAACAAGATACAGAGCATTAGGG
>CAVKHB010000163.1:1946-3664 GCA_963656005.1 Coriobacteriaceae bacterium | reverse complement strand
GCACAAAAGCTAGCCAATTGCCAAATAGGAATTTTTTTTTTTTTTTTAAAGACCCTTATTGATTTGGGCTTAGATGTGCCAAAAAGTTCGTTAGATAATATTGAGTATATTTTGATGATGATTGAAGAGAACACTTTGTCCGTTGACTTTAAACTTAAAAGTGAAACTCTTGCAAAAAGCTTTTCAATCATCATAAAGGGTTCTTATGTTGGTCAACTTAGAAGAGAAGGGTCTTCCATTGATTTTGAACAACTAAAGCAGCAATTTATTCAAGAATTTGATATGGTAAGTGTCAAGGATTTGGGTTTGACAGAAGAACAAAAGGAAGCTATAAAGACGGTTATAACACAGCTGTTAGGGGGAATAATATGAAAAGAATTTTAACTGGAGATAGAACTACTGGAAGACTTCATTTGGGACATTACGTTGGCTCCCTACAAAGCAGAGTTGCTTTGCAACATGACTATGACACCTTCATTCTTTTGGCCGATGTCCAGGCTCTGACCACTCATTTTCAGAACCCACAATTGATTAATGATAGTATTTATCAAGTTGCCATGGACAACCTTTCAGTTGGACTAGATCCCAACAACGTTACCTTTGTACAGCAATCGCAAGTCACTGCAATAGCTGAACTTACAGTGTTTTATTCTATGCTTACAACGGTCAATCATCTTTTGATTAACCCTACAATTAAGTCTGAATCTCGTAACTATGGCTTTGGCGAAACAGATGGAGATTTCACCTACGATTTCTCAAAACTCACCTACGGATTTTTGGGCTATCCAGTCTCCCAAACTGCCGATATCACTTTCTGCAACGCAGATTTAGTCCCAGTAGGCGAGGATCAGCTTCCACACATTGAATTTTCTCGCAAGTTAGTGCGTCGCTTCAACGAGATGTACGGCACCAGCATCACCGAGCCTGAAGCAAAACTCTCATCAACTGGTCGTCTTTGCGGCCTAGATGGCAACAGCAAAATGGGCAAAAGCCTAGGCAACGCCATCTATCTCTCGGACGACGCCAAGACTGTCTCTCAAAAGGTCATGCAAGCCGTAACGGACACCAATCGCATCAGCGTGAAAATCCCCGGCAACCCAGATGTCTGCACCGTATACGCCTATCATAAGACGTTCAACCCTTCTGAGACCGATAACATTTGCTCTATGTGTAAGAATGCACAAATTGGTTGTGTTGCCTGCAAGAGACTCTTAGCAGAAAAACTTAACTCAATTCTTGATCCAATAAGAGAAAAACGTGCAGTTTATGAAGCACATCTTGATGATGTACAAGACATTATTAAAACAGGCACAGCTAAGGCAAATGAGATAGGAAATGCTATGGTAACTGACGTAAAAGACCATATGCATGTACTTTTGAAGTAAGCATTAAACGTTGTAACTTATTGGAAATTCCTCAACAGTATCAATGGCCTTTTGAAGTAGCTCTTCTATTTTCATTTCTTCGTAGGAGATGGTCTGCTGGTCAACTTCAGGTCTTACTAGCGGATGCTTTGGGCTAAAGACTACACAACAATCATCATAGGGTAAAATGCTCGTTTCATACGTGCCAATTTCTCTAGCAGTATCAATAATTTCACCCTTATCCATTGCAACAAGTGGACGAAGAACTGGAATTTCAGACATGCTGTTGGTAAAGCAAAGGCTTTCAAGCGTTTGAGAAGCTACCTGACCTAGAGCCTCTCCAGTAACTAGCAC
>CAVKHB010000163.1:0-1936 GCA_963656005.1 Coriobacteriaceae bacterium | reverse complement strand
CAATTTCTTGCCTTTGCAATGGCATTTGCAACCTTCATCATGCAGGCTCTCATCATAAGTGTATGTTCTTCTTCTTTTGAGTGTTCCTTAATCCAAAGTTCACATTCAGTGAAGTTTACAACAATAAGATTTGTTCCTTGTAGGTAAGGGGCAATAAGTCTCGCAAGATCTTTGACCTTTTGTAGTGCCATTTCAGAGGTATATGGATAGGCATGAAAGTAAAGACAGTCTTGCTTAAGTCCCCGTTTTGCCATTCTGTAACCAGCAATAGGAGAGTCAATGCCACCAGAAAGAAGCAAAAGACCTTTTCCAGCAGAGCCAACTGGAAGGCCACCTGGCCCTGCAATTGGAGAAGTGTACATATAAGTCTTATCTCTAATTTCTACAAAAAGTTGCTTATCTGGATGATGAACATCTACCTTCATGTTAGGATAACGATCCAACACTAAGGCTCCAAGGTTTGCTTCAACTTGATAACTATTTAGGAAAAAAGACTTATCTCCACGTCTACATTCTACCTTAAAGCTACCTTTACCATCCTTAAAAGGCTCCTTTTCTAGAAGAATTTTTGCATTGTTACATATTACATCCCAGTCTTTCTCGCAAACCAAGGCTCTTGAGAAACCTACAATACCAAAGGTTGTTTTGAGGGTTTTTATTACATGTTCTTCTGGGCAAGAAGAGTCTACATAAAGATAAAAACGACCCTTTTCTCTCGTTAGAATACTTCTATATGGATGGATCTTAAGCTTAATGTTGTTTTTCAATTTCTTTTCAAAGAAGCCTCTATTTAGACCTTTTAAGCTAATTTCACCAAGCTTAATAAGATAAAGAGACATTGTTGCAGTATTATTTTCCATAACCTAACTCCTTGTAGGCATCTTTAAGAGCATTACTTAAAAGTATTACTTCTTCTGTTGTTGTATCAGCACCAAAGGATATCCTTATGCTTGAACGTCTGTCCATAGGATCTACATTCATTGCAGCCAAAACGCCTTCTGCTTTACCTTTTGTATTTGAAGAGCAGGCACTTCCAGCTGAAAGACAAAAGCCTTTGTCCGCCATTACTCTTATGAAGACTTCAGAAGGAATTGGCTTAACTGAAATACAAAGAATATAGGGAGAAAATGGCTTTTTCTTAAGGACTTCAATGGACGGGGATAGCAATTTAAAGCCAAGTTCGTTTGAAACTTCTTCTACCAAGGTTCTATATTGCATAACTTGATCATATTTAGCCTCAAGTTCCTGTACGGCTTCTTCTAAAGCTTTGTTCATGGCACATATTCCAGGAAGATTCTCTGTTCCTGGTCTCAGTCCATTTTCCTGTCCACCACCACGAGAAAGAGCTGTAATTGCGCTGTTTTTATTGTAGAGAATTCCAACGCCTCTTGGTCCTTTGAACTTGTGAGCGCTAAAGGCGGCAGAATCGTAAGATTCTTCATCTAATTTAAGAGGAATTTTGCCTAGGGCTTGGACTGCATCACAATGAAAATGAATATGTCTACCATATTCTTTTTCTTTTTTACGAATAATATTAGCCAAGGCATTTGTATCTTGAATAGTACCAGTAACGTTGTTTACCTTCATTATACTAACCATCTTAACTTTATCGTTTAAGGCCTTTTCTAGGGTTTCTGGCTTTAAATATCCTTCTGGACAAGGTAAGACGGTAAACTTCCATCCTGCAGCCTCTAAAGTTTTTCTCCACTCCAAAATAGCAGAATGTTCAATACCGGTTGTAATAATCTCACCAGGTGATGGAGACTTCAATAAAGATGAAAGAATAATGGAGTTACTTTCTGTTCCGCCTGAGGTAAAATAGATGTTTGAAGCTTTTGTTCCAAGTATGGATGCTGTCTTTTTGCGTTCTTCTTCAAGACGTAAAGCGGCTTGATTTCCAAGCGGATGAGTAGAGGAGGGATTACCTATATATTTT
>CAVKHB010000162.1:0-3671 GCA_963656005.1 Coriobacteriaceae bacterium | reverse complement strand
TGATTGAGATTGGTGGTCCTTCTGTAAACCCAGCTAAGAGAATTGTTCCAAAGAAGATGATTAGAACTGGTATTCCAATGATTGATGTTTTCAATACATTGGTTGAATCCCAGAAACTTCCTATCTTCTCCGTAAGTGGTGAGCCCTACAACGAGCTTTTGGCAAGAATTGCCATGCAGGCTGAAGTTGACTTAATCATCCTTGGTGGTATGGGTCTTAAGTATGATGACTATCTTTTCTTCAAAGATACATTGGAGAAGGGTGGTGCAATGAGCAGAACTATCATGTTCATTCATACTGCTAGTGACCCAACTGTTGAATGTATGATGATTCCTGATATGGCTTTAGCAGTTGCAGAGAAGTTTGCAATTGAAGGTAAGAGAGTTCTTGTTCTTCTTACAGATATGACAAACTTTGCAGACTCTCTCAAGGAAATGGCAATTACAATGGACCAAGTTCCTTCTAACAGAGGTTACCCTGGAGATTTGTACAGCTCACTTGCTAGCCGTTATGAAAAGGCTGTTGACTTTGAAGGTGCAGGTTCATTAACCATTTTGGCTGTCACCACAATGCCTGGTGATGATGTTACTCACCCAGTTCCAGATAACACTGGTTACATTACAGAGGGTCAGTATTACCTTAAAAATGGTCACATTGAGCCATTTGGAAGCCTTAGCCGTTTGAAACAGAACGTTAATAAGGACACTAGAAATGACCACAGAGCTTTGATGGATGGTCTTATCAAGCTTTACAGTGCCTACAGAGAATCTTTGGAAAAGAAGTCCATGGGCTTCATGATGACAGAGTGGGACGAAAAGCTTCTTAAGTACGGTCATTTGTTTGAAACAAAGCTGATGGATCTTTCAGTAAACATTCCTCTTGAAGAGGCTTTGGACTTAGGTTGGGAGATTCTAGCAGAGTGCTTTGAGCCTAATGAAACTGGTTTACGTAGTGAACTTATAGCACAGAGATGGCCAAAGAAGACGGAGGCATAAAGTGGCAGTTAAGCTGACTAAGAACGAACAGAAGAAGCAGAAAGACCAGCTCAAACAATATGAGCGCTATTTGCCTACTCTCCAGCTCAAAAAGCAGCAACTCCAAGTGGTTATACGTCAAATTGAGGCTGAGCTTATCCAGTACAAGGAGAAGCAAGCCGAATTGGTACGAAGCGCACAAGACTGGATTGGTGTCTTTGGCGAAAACAGTGTTTTTGATGCGGATAAACAGTTAGATAAGCTAGTACAGCCTGACAAGATTGTTCGCGGACAAGGAAACATTGCTGGCGTTGTGATACCGGTTTTCCAAGATTTGACCTTCAAAGATATCGATTACAGCGTGGAAGATTATCCGCTTTGGGTTGATAAGGCGGTTTTCCTTCTAAGAGACAGCGCTAGGATTGATGCTATGATGGCTACGCTTCGTATTCAAGTTGAGCTTTTGGGAAAAGAGCTTAGAACAACGAGCCAAAGGGTTAATCTGTTTGAAAAGGTTAAGATTCCTGAGACTAAGGAGAATATCCGTAGGATTGGAATTTATATTGGTGATCAGCAAACCGCGGCTGTCGTGCGCGGTAAGATAGCAAAGAAAAAGCTTGCAAGCAAGGAGGACTGATAATGATTGAACGAATGAAAAAAATTATTATTGTAGCTCCAGCTGCTCGCAAGTCTGAAATGCTCAATGCTATCAGAGACTTTGGTGTTGTTCACATTTCTCAAAAGAGTGCACCAGAGTCCAAGTATACAGAGAAGTTTTCCTCTTTGGATAAGGTGCGTTCAGCTTTGATTGAACAGCCAAAGGTTGCACAAAATCCAATTCTTGAAAAGAAGGAGTTCAATACTCTTAATGAGAAACTAACTCAGGCAGTTGCTAGCATAAAGCCGTTAGAAGATGAACTTTTTGCACTTGGTAACGAGAAAGCAAGGCTTGGTGTTTGGGGCTCAGTAAATCCTCAAGATGTTAGGGCTCTTGCAGACGAAGGTGTTGAGTTATATTTCTACCAGCTAAGCAATAAGGAAATTACACAGCTTCCACAAGAGGTTAACTACATTCGTTTGGCAGATTTTGACAAGATGAAGCTTATTGCAGTTGTTGGACAGCCTTTGTCAGAAGGTTCTTCAGCTACAAAGCTTGAATTACCTGTACGTGGTGTGGCAGAAATTGATGCAGAAATTTCAAGAGTTTCTTTTGCGCTTCATGAGGCCAAGGCTCTTATAGCTTCTTCTGCGGTATACATTTCAAGTTATGACCACTACATGCTCAAAACCTCTGACGATATTGTGTATTCTTCTGTAAGTGGAGCGGTAGAGCAGGAAGAGAGTCTTTGTTGTCTGACTGGATTTATTCCTGTGACAGATTTGGAAGGCTTTAAGGCACTGGCAAAGGAGAATTGCTGGGCTTATGCTTTTGACGATCCAACTGATGATGACCCAGTTCCAACAAAGGTTAGATACAACAAGGTTACAAGAATGATGCAACCTGTATTTGATATGCTTGGCACTGTCCCAGGCTATAACGAATACGATATTAGCATGTGGTTCTTATTGTTCTTTGCCTTGTTCTTTGCAATGATTATTGGAGATGCAGTTTATGGGCTTATCTTTATAGCTGTTGCTGCCGCTCTTCATATCAAAACAAAGAAATTAACTAATTTGACCATGCTCATATATGTGATGGGTGGTGCCACCTTGGTTTGGGGCGCCTTGACTGGTACTTGGCTTGGAAGTGAAAAGGCTATGGAAATTCCTTTCCTTAGAATGCTTGTAATTCCAAATATTGCCAACTATCCAGAGTATTTTGGCGTTTCAGCTGATGATGCACAGAATACTGTAATGAAATTCTGCTTCATGATTGGAACAATCCAGCTTTCGCTTGCTTGTTTGATGAATTTTGTTAGAAATTTCAAACAAAAGAGTCTTGCGTTTGTTTCAGACTTAGCTTCGTTAGCATTAACTGTAAGTTTATACTTCCTTATTTTGATGCTTGTAGTTGGAGCAAGTGTAAATGTGAGTTTAATCTTTGGTGTTATTGGAACCTGTTTTGTTTTAATAGTGCTATTTGGCTCACAAGAAGCTGGGCAGAGTTTTGGCGCTGGCGTTAAGGCTGGTTTAGGTGGTGCGTTCACAACGTTCCTAAATACAATTAGTGCATTTGGAAACGTTATGAGTTATATTCGTTTGTTTGCAGTAGGTATGGCCTCTCTTGCGATTGCTCAGAGCTTCAATGGAATGGCCGACTCAATGCTTCATGGTCTTGCTCTTCCGGCTGGAATCTTGATTATAGTCATAGGGCATGGATTGAATATTGTTATGGGTATGCTGAGTGTTGTTGTTCACGGCATGCGCTTGAATCTTCTGGAGTTCTCAGGCCAGCTCGGAATGGAATGGGCTGGAATTCCATACGAACCGTTCAAAAAGAACGCCTGAGAATTCAGGAAAAAATTAAAAAACTTTAGAAAAACAATAATAGGAGATTATTGAAATGATTATTAAAATGATTGGTTTGGTTGTTGCATTCTTCTTTTCTGCACTTGGTTCTGCATTTGGTGTTGGTGTTGCTGCTCTTTCTGCTGTTGGCGGATGGAAGAAGTGTTACGCTAATGGAAAGCCTGCTGCCTTCATGATGGTTGGTTTTGCTGGAGCTCCTCTTACACAGACAATCTACGGATTCCTTCT
>CAVKHB010000161.1:3111-3678 GCA_963656005.1 Coriobacteriaceae bacterium | reverse complement strand
ATTTGCTTTGGATAACCAATCAAGCATACGGGGTGGTCTGTGGGAAGGTTTGGTTCAACAAAGTTGATGAAGATTCTGTTGAAGGTATCGTCCCAACTTTCAGGACCTGGAATTGGCAGGCCAAGTTTTTCTGCCTGTGCTCGTAAATCCTTTGGATTTTGTAGCTTGTCTAGGTCTGTGCCCTTTGCATATTTTGCCACGGCATCATGAACTGTCAGTATTTCAAAGGGCTCTAGAACTTTTTGGGGACAGTTTTCAAGGGCGGTTTCTTTGAGAAAGGTTTCTGTCAGTTTAATGGAGTCCATCTCTTCAAAGTCCACCGTGTAGTATTCGAGCATAGAGAATTCTGGATTGTGGATTTCTCCAATTTGCTCACAATTTCTAAAACATTTGGAAATTTGATATATGGAGCCACTGCCATCTGCTATGAGGCGTTTCATAAAGACTTCTGGGCTTGGAATCATGTAAAGTTCACGGCTACCTTGAAATTCATTGATAAAGGTTGTTGCAAAGTTATCAATGGTTGCTTCTGGAATTAAATCTGGGGCTAAAGTAGGGGTTTCAACT
>CAVKHB010000161.1:787-3101 GCA_963656005.1 Coriobacteriaceae bacterium | reverse complement strand
GATAGCCTCTTGAGTCAAAAAAGTTTCTTATTGACTTATAAAGTTCATTACGTTTTTTCGCTATTGTAAATTTTGATATCATTTTTGAATCCATGCCCACAATTCTAATGTTTTGACCTTTAGATTGGAAGTAGATAGAAGTGGGGCAATTCGTTATACTGCAAGCTATGAATTCTTACGATACTGACGATATTATTTTTGCTTTGGCTACTCCGTGGGGAAAGAGCGCAATTGCCGTACTGCGCGTAAGTGGCGAGGGCTGTATTAAAGCTCTAAACCCTGTGTTCTCTTCTCATAGAAGGTTGGAAAAATGCCCATCAAATACTGCCGTCTATGGGCGTTTAAAAGATTTAGATGGAGAGCCTATAGATGAAGTGGTTATTACCGTCTACAAAAATGGTCATGGTTATACTGGAGAAGAGGCTTTAGAGATTTCCTGTCATGGTGGACTTCAAGTGATAAAAGCTAGCTTGAATTTAATGTCAAAGTTGGGTTTTAGGCAGGCTCTTCCTGGAGAGTTTACTCTTAGGGCTTTCTTGAAAGAAAAGCTTGATTTGACCCGTGCTGAAGCTGTGGAAGAATTGATTGATTCGCAAGGTAGAACTGGGCAAATAATGGCCTTAAACCGTCTTAGTGGTTCACTTTTTAACCGTATATCCAAAATTAAGGACATTCTTTTGTCAATAATGAGTACGGTGGAAGTTCAATTGGATTACTCGGAAGATGAGATTGGTGAAGATTTAGATTTTCCTATTGGTAAATTAAACAAAGCAATTGCAGACCTTAATAAAATTAGGCTTTCTTACAAAGCTGGTAGGCTTTATGCCCAAGGGGCAAGGGTTGTTTTGGCAGGTCCTTCAAATGCGGGAAAGAGTTCTTTGTTTAACTTCTTTCTAAAAGAAGACCGCTCAATTGTAAGTGCTACTAAAGGTACTACTAGGGATTTCATTGAGGCTCAATGTAGCATTGAAGGTATTCCCATTAGACTTTATGATACGGCAGGTTTTAGAGAAGCCTCTCAGGTGAATGTTGATGAGGTTGAGCTTGAGGGTATGAAGCGCTCTCGTTCTCTCTTGGATGCAGCAGATGTCATTGTTTATATGAAAGAGGCTACTAGCTGGGACGATGACTCTAACGAGGCTTTGCTTTCCGACCCACGTTGTATTGTTGTTGAAAATAAACATGACCTTGATCCTATGCGTGTTGCTCCTGATGGAGTTGTTCAGCTTTCCTGCGTCACGGGCGAGGGCTTTGATGTGCTTTGTTCTCGCATTGGTGAACTTTTGACTCAGGATATTTCCAGAACGAGCGATGAAGCGCTTGTCATTCAAAGCGAGAGGCAAAAAGAGAATCTTGAGCGCTGTATAGAGTCTCTTAATGCGGCTAAGATGGCTTTGGATATGAGTCTTCCGTTGGATATTATTTCTATGGATATTCAGGAAGCTCTAGAGGCTTTGGGTGAACTTACTGGAGAAGTGACTACGGACGATATCCTAGACAAGATTTTTGGTTCCTTCTGTGTTGGTAAATAATTGGAGTAGATAGAATTATGGATTACGATATTGTGGTTGTTGGTGGCGGACATGCGGGCATTGAAGCCTGTCTTGCCTGTGCCAGAATTGGCTTTAAAACGCTACTTGTAACACAAAGTCTGGATGCAATTGGACGCCTATCTTGCAACCCTGCAATAGGAGGCCTAGCTAAGGGCAATCTAGTCAGAGAGACCGATGCCCTAGGTGGTCAAATGGGTCTTCTCATAGACCAAACTATGATTCAATTTCGCATACTCAACCGCAGACGTGGTCCTGCCGTTCAGGCTCCAAGAGCTCAAGCAGATAAGTTTTCCTATTCTAGGCTTGCAAAGGAAACTTTGGAAGCTCAAAGTAATCTAAACCTTTTTATGGATACAGTGGTTGATCTTCTAACGGAGCAAAACGGTACGGGTATTCCTAGAATTTGCGGGGTGAAAACTCAACGAGGTTGGGAGATAAGTGCAAAAGCTGTGGTTCTTACAACGGGAACCTTCATGAATGGGCGTATTTTTATTGGTGAATATGACCATAGCGCAGGCCGTCTTGGGGAAGAGGCAGCTCTTGGGCTGGGGGATGCCCTGAGAGAAAAAGGCTTTAACGTTGGAAGGCTTAAGACGGGAACTCCTGCCCGAGTTTTGGGTAGTAGCCTACATTTTGACGAGATGGAGCGCCAAGATGGAGATCAAGAGATTGTTCCTTTCAGCTTTATGCATGAAACATTGGATAGGCCAATGGTTCCTTGTTGGATTACCTATACAAATGAGAACACACATAGTGTAATT
>CAVKHB010000161.1:0-777 GCA_963656005.1 Coriobacteriaceae bacterium | reverse complement strand
AATATGCACCGCTCGCCGCTTTATGGTGGCAAGATTGTTGGTAAGGGGCCTAGATACTGTCCGTCTATTGAAGACAAAGTTGTGCGTTTTCCAGACAGAAATAGGCATCAAATCTTTGTTGAGCCTGAGGGAATTGGAACGGAGGAAATGTATCTTAATGGACTTTCTACTTCTCTTCCTGAAGATGTACAGCATAGTATTATTCATTCCATAGCAGGGCTTGAGGATGCTGTGATTATGCGTCCTGCCTACGCTGTTGAGTACGATTATCTGGATCCTCAACAACTTAAGCAATCTCTTGAGTCTAAAGTAATTGATGGGCTTTTTGTTGCAGGTCAAACCAATGGTACTAGTGGTTATGAAGAGGCTGCTTGTCAAGGTCTTATTGCTGGTATCAATGCTTGCCAAAAGCTCAAGGGAGAAGCTCCTTTAGTTTTGGATAGAACGGAAGCCTACATTGGAGTCCTCATTGACGACCTTGTGACTAAGGGTACTAAGGAACCATATAGAATGTTCACAAGTAGGGCAGAATATAGGCTAAATCTCCGTCACGATACTGCAGATGAAAGACTCACCGCCAAAGGTCACGCTGTTGGTCTTGCTACGGATGAGAGACTTGCCCTTTTGGAGAAGAAGACCAGTCAAATGGAAAGTCTTCAGGATCTCATTAAGCACAGGGGCTATTTAAATGTTAATGCTCTTGAGAGCTTAAAGCGCCCAGAGGTTAGCATGGAGGACCTTGAAGTTGTAATTCCTGAAATTGCAGACTATCCAAAG